>CAZZWT010000134.1:0-8398 GCA_964657775.1 uncultured Candidatus Methylacidiphilales bacterium
GCAATTGTCCGCGCAACTTTGTTGCCGATACACCGTGCAAATCTCTCTCTTCAAGATCCGTCATCCTGAGCGAAGGCGAGAGAAAGATTTGTTTGGGCGCAGGATTTTGCCGAGCCGCAGTCGAAGGACCTGGGTGGCAAAACGACAGCGTGTGGCGAAAAGGAAAAACCCTCTTGAGCGGGGCGCGGCGGGAGTTCGTGGTGGGAATGGAATCGGTTCCGGTGCGGACAGCTTGGGGAAAGAGAGGCTGGGTCCTTCGACTGCGGCTCGGTCGAGCGCTTCGGAAAGATAAAGTCTTACGCTCGCCTTGGCTCAGGATGACGGATTTTAAAAAGTGAACTTGGAGGAGAAGTGTACGCGAAATGAAATTTCGCGGAGGACAGAAGACGTTCCCAAATGAAATTTGGGAACGAGAGAAGCGCGTGAATACATCGCGGGGTATCACGATGCGCCCTCCGTCTTCGCGAACATGTTGCGCAGCTCCTCAATATCCAGCGTCGCCGTGCCGAGCTTGCCGACGACAACCCCCGCCGCGTGGTTCGCAATCTCCGCCGCCTCGACGCCGGTCGCGCCCGCCGCCAGCGCCAGCGTGAAGGCCGCGATGGCCGTGTCGCCCGCGCCGGAAACGTCGAACACATCCTGCGCGCGGGTCGGCGTGTGGTAGGGCTTCTCGCCCTGCTCCAGCAACAGCATGCCAGCCTCGCCGAGCGTGATCAGCACCTGCTTGACCCCGTGCTTCTTCTGCAAAACGGCGCCCGCTTGAAGCACCGCTTCCTCCTCGGTCGAATAGGGCAGGCCCGCAGCCAGAAACGCTTCGCGCCGGTTCGGCTTCAGCACCGTGCCGCCGGTCCAGTCGAATGGGTTATTCGGGTTCGGGTCGATCGCGACAATTTTGTTGTGCTTCTTCGCCTCGATGACGACATGCGAGACCAGTTCCTGGTCGATGAGGCCCTTGGCGTAATCTTCGATGATGACCGCGTCATGAGCGGCGATCGCGTCGCCCAGCCGCTCGAAAAGCCAGAAACGGCTCTCGGGGTCGAGGGGCTTCTTCGACTCCTCGTCGACGCGGACGATCTGCTGCTGGTCCTCGATCTCGAGGTGATCGTGCAATTGTCGCGTGATCGCGCAAATGCGGGTCTTATGCGTGGTCGGGCGCAGCGGCGTCCTGCGGATGCTGGCCGTGCCGATGCGTTCCTCCGTCAGCAGCCGGATGAGGTGCTCGCCCGGGACATCCTCGCCGATAATGCCGGCCAGCCCCGCCTTGGCGCCGAGGCTGGCCAGGTTGCGCGCGACATTGGCCGCACCGCCGGGATAAGCCGCGCGCCGCTGGACATCGACCACCGGCACCGGCGCCTCGGGCGAGATGCGGGTGACCTTGCCCCAAAGAAATTCGTCCAGCATGAGGTCGCCGATGACCAGAATCTTGCGGCTGGAAAACGCGCCCAGAATCTCAGTCAAGCGCGACGAGGTAAAATGCATGGGTTAGTAAATCAAAAGTGGGGGTGGCACTCCAAGCTCAATTATGGTGCAACACTTCAATAATGTAGCGGCGATCTATGACCGTCGCACCTATTGTCTTTGTCTGCTCAGAAAGACACGAGTCAGCGACGGTCATTGACCGCCGCTAAAGTCAGGAAGCGGGCTCGATCTTGATCGTGTGGGTGATCGGCACTACGAGATCGACCGCCTTCTGGTACAGCGCATCGTGCTGCTTCCGGCCCGCCTCGATGATTTGGTCCCAAGCCGCATCGTTGCCGGGCGCGAAATCGGCCTTCCACGCGGCCAGGTTGTGCATGAAGTTCTTGCTCAGCATGGTCTCCTGCGCTTCCTGCGCCTCCACGGCCGCGTGGACCTTCGCGAATTGGTCGGAAAAGGGATTCTGCAAAAAGTCTTTCGCGAGATTCACGCCGCTCGCCAGTTCCACTGCGGTATATTCCTTTGTTGTCGTGCCCCAAGTTACCTTGGCCTTCGCGGTCGTGAGGCCTTTCACCACCAGCGTCAGGCGATTCAGGTCCTCGTTGAAGGGAAAGAACTCGGTGATCGCCGCCGTCTGGTTCGGGTCCTTCGAGTCCATCGTGCCAGTGAGGCAAAACGGATAGCGCGTGCTCTTCACCGTGATTGTTCCGCCCGCGCACGACACGATCTCATGGCCCGGCGTCGCCACCGCCTTGTCGAGGCCTGGGCCGACCGTGATCGTGCCAATGTTACCGTCGCAGCCCAGCGCCTTCAGGAACGCGTAGGCCATCACGAGATGCCCGTTCGGCCCCGGGTGCACGCCGTCGCCGCCGGCAAAAACGTAGTCCTCGCCCAACTTCGCCTTCGACTTTTGCATGGCGTCCGTCGTCGCGCCGAAGACATCGGCATAGGTCACGCCTTCCTGCTTGGCGATGTCGCGGTCGATATCCGCCAGCGAGCCGAGGGTCTTGTTATAGATCACGGCGTCCTCGACGTTGTGGCCATGGTAGGTGTAGGAATCCACGCATTTGGCCGAGCCGAGCACGATCGTATGCGCGCCAGATTTTTTCAACTCCTCGACGATATCGGTCTGCGCCTTGCGATAGGTGTTGGCGACATCATCGGTCAACGGGCCATAGTGGCCATCGTTCATGCCATAACAGGTTGTCACCACCGTCGGCTGGAAGGGCAGGAAATCGGTCTTCATCCGCGCGAGGAACGAAGGCGCCTGCTCGCCGCTCCAGCCAAACTGGATGATCTTCTGCCCCGCCGTCGGCTGGCACATGAGCAGGTAATCCTCCATGAACGCGGAGTAAATATGCTGCTCCGTGATCGAGTCGCCGACGATGCCGACGACATCGTTGGGCTTCACGGCGAAGTCCGCGTGGAGGGAGCCGAAGGTGGCGAGGAGGAGGATTGCAGAGAGGGTTTTCATGTTGCTATTTTTTGATGTGAAGCCGTAGGTCACCGAACTTATTGCTTGGACTGTGTAGAGGTAAAAGTTTTTGAGCTTCAGGTTTTAGCGTCGCAGAGAAATTCTAAATGGAGTTTTGAAAGCCGATCCAAAACTGATTTATCCGTGCCACGATATCTTACCGCCGCCACACAAGACCCGAGCATGGCTTGGATAACGCTTTCAAGCTCCTCATCGTTTTCCGGTTGTTTGAATAATCTACAGTTTATTGTACAACCAGCATCACCTTCAAAAATATTAATGTTCTTCGGCGCTGTTTCAGGTGGTAGCCCGCAAATGATGCACTGGTTCGTGACGTAAAAAGGCCCGTCCACGTTCGCAGGTCCCGGATTTTCTTTCGCTGGCACCAAGCGGTCATGTGAGAAGTGGTACATTGGCTACGCGCTCAGCTTCTTAACCAAGATATCGCCGACAAGTTGCGGATTCGCCGTGCCCTTGGAGAGCTTCATCACCTGGCCCTTGAGCGCATTCACGGCGTTCATTTTGCCGGCCTTGAAATCGGCGACGCTCTTCGGGTTCGCCGCGATGGCTTGGTCGCAGAAGGCTTCCAGCGCGCCGATGTCGCTGACTTGGGCGAGGCCGAGTTCGTTCACCAGCAGCACGGGCGCCTTGCCCTCGGCGATCATCTTGGCGAAGACTTCCTTGGCCTGCTTGCTATTGATCTGCCCGCTGGCGGCGAGCTCCGCCAACTCGGCGAAAAACTCGGGCGCAACCTTCGGCAGCGTCTCGTCGTTAGAGGCGGTGGCGAGAAAATCGTTCAGCAAAAAGTTCGCGACCGCCGCGCCGTTGGCCGGCTTGCCCTTGGCCGCTTCTTCAAAATAATTCGCCAGCGCCGCGTCGGCTGCGAGCACCCCGGCCTGGTAAGCGCTGACTCCGTACACCTCGACCAGCCGCAGCTTCTTCGCCTTCGGCAACTCCGGCAGGCGCGTCTTCGCCGTGGCGTAGAGGCCTTCGTCCGTGCGCACCGGCTGGATGTCGGGATCGGGGAAGTAGCGGTAATCGTGCGCCTTTTCCTTGATGCGCATCAGCGTCGTCTCGCCCTTGTCGTCGTCCCACCGGCGCGTTTCCTGCGCGATCGTGCCGCCGCTCGTCACGATGTCGATCTGCCGCGCGATCTCATACTTCAGCGCGCGCCGCACGCCGCTGATCGAGTTGAGATTCTTCAGCTCGCACTTGGTGCCGAATTCCTTTTGCCCCTTGGGGCGAATGGACACATTCACATCGCAACGCATCTGGCCTTTTTCCATGTCGGCATCGCTGACGCCGCCGTAGACGAGGATCTGCTTCAACGCGGAAAGATACGCGAACGCCTCCTCGGGGGAGGACATGTCGGCCTCGCTCACGATTTCCATCAGCGGCGTGCCTGCGCGGTTGAAATCGATGCCGCTGGTGCCGTCCTCGAAGTGGAACGACTTGGCCACGTCCTCCTCCAGATGAATGCGGGTGAGGCGAATCGGTTTGTCGGCCACCGTGGTCGTCTCCTTCTGCGCGTCCTTGGGATATGCGAGCAGGTCAAGCGTCACCGCACCGCCCACGCAGAGCGGTTCGTCATACTGCGAAATCTGGTAGTTCTTCGGCATGTCCGGGTAGAAATAATTCTTCCGGTCAAACTTGCAGCGCGTGGCGATCTGGCACCCCAGCATTTCGCCGGTGAGAATCGTCCGCACGATTGCCTCCTCATTCGGCACTGGCAACACGCCCGGCAGGCCCAGGCAGACCGGGCAGACATGCGAATTGGTCGCGCCGCCGAATTCATTTTTGCAGCCGCAAAACATCTTGGTGTTCGTCTTGAGCTGGCAGTGGACTTCCAGTCCGATCACGACTTCGTAATCTTCGGCGGTGAGCGTAGGCATGGCACGAATTTTGACGGAATAACGGGATGAACGGAAGGGGAAATTAACCTGCTTTTTCGGGCGGCACATCCTCCGCCTTGGGCGATGTGGTCTTTCTCTTCACAAGCTCGCTTGCAATCCACGCTGCTGCCGCCTGGGCATGGACTGTTGCGACCGGTCTTGTTCAAGCTGGGGAAAATGTGGCGAGATCACTTGAAGAAGAGCCTCTGCTCGGCCACCGAGGAAATCGACATCTTCACTGGTATAAGGAGCTCGCTCCAGTCACGAGTATCCTGCCGATAATAATAGGCCCAAAAGTTGACCGCGTGCCTACCCACTAAAATTCCCGTGAACCCCTCGGCGACCAGCCGATCCAAAGCCTCTTGGACAAACGACAGCTCAAATTTCTTTATCTTCCCAGTCGGACTTATCGCTCAGGGCCCATTCTCTTCCACTTATTTTCTGCATCCAAGCGGGCAGAAGTGCATCCATCCTCTCCTGTTCCGCGAGGATTTCCTCGGGCACGCCCATCCCCGCGAAGAGTTCGCGCACTGGACGGGGGTAGTCGGAGGAGGGTTGAGGTGGCGGATTCATAACTTTGGCAAAATAGCCGAAACCAGGGCGAAGGGCAATTCTGGTCACCGCCTTTGGCCCGTCCGTCGTGCCGGGCTCGACGTAAATAATCCTCGCGCGGTCGGGGCGAGGGGCGAGAAAGAGAACGAGTGCGCGGATCGTGGTCAGGCTGCGCCTATCAAGCGCGTTTGGCGCGGGCGGCGACGATCCGCCGGGCCCATTGTTGGGCTTTCTGCGTCAGCGGGCGTTCGAGCCAAAGCCAGCAAAGCCAGGCTGCCGCGACGCACGCCACCGGCAAGGCAAGGCCGATTACCAGCGCATTGTGCAGGCCGATGTACGGACCAATTTTCCCAAAAAATTCCAGCAACCGAAAGTGGACCAGGTAGAGCGAGTAGGAAATGCCCCCGACCCAAACCAGCGCCGAGGGCAGGATGAGGCGGTAATGACGCTCCAGCCCGATGAGGCCGGCGACGATGCAGGCCGAAGGCACGCCCCAAAGCAGGACGCGTTGCCAGGCCAGATCCACGCGGCCGCTCAAGAGTGGGTTCATCACGCCGAGTTGGCCCGTCCCCATTTGAATCGTGACGGCGGCCAGGGTGCCCGCCGCCAGCAAGGCCCAACTTAGCGGGCCGGAAATCCACTTCTGCAGGTGAAAAACCAGGCAGCCAAAGCCAAATTCGAGGACGAACGGGTGAAACAGAAACGCGGGCAGGTACCACGCGCCGGTGTAGAAAATGCTCATCAACGGCGAGGCCACGAGCAAAATGGCGGGCAGGATGATCGCGACGGCGCGCGGTTTCCAAGAAAGCAGCAGCAGCGCGAAAGCGCAATAGAACCAGAACTCAAAACTTAGCGTCCACCCCTGGAAGATGGGCGGTGCGGTAAAGTGGCCCCAATCGAAAATCGGGAAGAAAAAGAATCCGTTCCAGACGGAAACGGGCAGGAGGGCGGGAGGCATCGTGGTGCACTTGGAAAGCATTTGCATCAAAGTGAGCACCAGATAAAGCGGCACGACGCGGGCGACGCGGGCGAGAAAAAAATCGAGCGCGCTGTGGTGGCGCTTGGCCGCCGTCAGGCTGATGACGAAACCGCTGATGACAAAGAAAAGATCGACCCCGATGGCGCCGCGGTTCGTCTGCACAATCAAATGATGCCCGGCTTCCGGGGCCAGCGTGTTGATCGGAAATTTGATGTGAGCCCAGACCACGAGCAAGGCGGCGATTCCGCGCAGCGCCTGGACGTTTTGCACCGTCTGCGCTGCGTCGGAGACGGGCACCGGCACCGGGGCCTTTTCGGGTCCACTCATAAAATTGGGCTGCGGGGATGAAGGCGCTAGCTTCCTCCCGGGCAGCCCGTTTACAGCGGAGGCTTCTCCTTATGCCACGGCGTCGCCTGCTCGTAGGCGTGCGCGACGCGTAGCATCGTCTCCTCGCCCCACTTCGGACCAATGATTTGCAGGCCGATAGGCAGTTTGCCCGAGGTGAAGCCGCACGGGATCGATACGCCGCAGATGCCGGCGAGGTTGACCGCGATGGTGAAGATATCCGCGAGGTACATCTGCAGCGGATCCTGCGTGCGCTCGCCGATCTTGAACGCGGCGGTCGGCGAGGTGGGCGTCAGCAGCGCGTCGCACTTCTCGAAGGCGAGGCGGAAATCCTCGCCGATCAACTGCCGCACTTTTTGCGCGCGGTTATAATAGGCATCGTAGTAGCCGGAGCTCAGCACGTAGGTGCCGAGAATGATGCGCCGCTTCACCTCCGCGCCGAAGCCCTCCGCGCGCGTGCGTCCATACATGTCGAGGATGTCCTTGGGATTCTCCGCGCGCTTGCCGTAGCGGACGCCATCGAACCGCGCGAGATTCGCGGAGCATTCCGCCGTCGCGATGATGTAGTAGACTGCGACCGCGTACTTCGTGTGCGGCAGCGAGACCTCGACGATTTCCGCGCCCTGACTCTTGTACAAATCGATCGCAGCGCGCACCGATTTTTCCACCTCGGGGTCGATGCCCTCGATGAAATATTCCTTCGGCACGCCGAGGCGCAGCCCCTTCACGCCCTGGTGCAGCGAGTGGGTGTACTTCGGCACAAAGCGGTCGACGCTGGTGTTGTCCTTCGGGTCGTAACCGGAGATGGTTTCGAGCATCAGCGCGGCTTCCTCCACCGTCTTGGTAAAGGTGCCGATCTGGTCCAAGCTCGAGGCGAACGCGACGAGGCCATAGCGCGAGACACGCCCATAAGTCGGCTTCAAGCCCACGCAACTGCAGAGCGCCGCAGGCTGCCGGATGGAGCCACCCGTATCGGACCCGAGCGCCGCGAAGGCCTCGTGCCCCCCCACCGCCGCCGCCGAGCCGCCGCTGCTGCCGCCGGGAATGCGCTCGAGGTCCCACGGATTGCGCGTGACGCCCCAGGCCGAGTTTTCCGTGGAGGAACCCATGGCAAATTCGTCCATGTTGGTGCGGCCAAAAAGGACCGCGCCGGCTTCGCGCAGCTTGGTGATGACGGTGGCATCATACGGCGCGACGTAGCCCTGCAAAATTTTCGACGAGCAGGTGCACGGATCGCCCTTCACGTTGATCACGTCTTTGATCGCGATCGGCACGCCGCCGAGCGGCAGCGTGATATCGGCTTGGTCGGCCTGATGCTGCGCGGCCTCGACGTTGAGATGATTATAGGCCTTGAGCTTGGGATCGACGGCGGCGGCGCGCGCGGCCAGATCGTCGATGACCTGGCGCGAGGTGACGGCGCCGCTGGTGAGCTGCTGGCGGATTTGGGGAATGGTGAGGCTGTTCATGGGCGGCGGAAACTATTCGATCATCCGGGGGACGACGATGAGGTTGTTCTCCTGCTTGGGCGCGTTAGCCAGCGCCTCGGGCACCGGCAGGCTGGGTGCGATTTCGTCGGCGCGCAGGTGGTTCTTCAGGTTGGCATCGCCGAGGAGGGAGACGTTGGAGACATCGACCTCGGAAAGCTGGCCGACATAGCCGAGCACATCGCCGAGCTGCTTCTGGAAGGTCGCGATTTCCTCCGGCGAGAGGCGACGACGCGCGAGGTCGGCGACATAAGTG
>CAZZWT010000135.1:0-8391 GCA_964657775.1 uncultured Candidatus Methylacidiphilales bacterium
CTATGTGAGACTATGTGAGACGAGGTGAGATGGAAGAGTACGGAGGGCGCCGAGCATGGGGGGGCGGTCTGTTCCGTTATCAAGTGCTATAGGGTGTTATGAAGTGTTATGAGAGGGGAAATTAAAGTTTTGCGAAGCCGCGGAAAACGTCGTCAGAATCGGTTGCGTCGGCGAATTCCTCAAAATCCATGTTCGAAATAGAGAGGTTGTTTTCAATGCTCTGGATCGTGGTCGGAATAGCGCGGAATGTTCTGCCTATTTCTTCTCGCAGGTCGACGATGAGCAAAGGCCTTTCTGGATTGGAAAATGTTTCACCGTCGGCAACGATCATAAAAGTAGAGGTGAAATCTTCTGGCAACCGCTCGATGAGATCGACCTCATCAAGGCCATCCAATTCAGGATCGTCGACGAAGTCCACGTGCGCACGAAAATCGCCAATCGGTGCTTCGATGAGCGCGCGCAGCTCGATCCATTTTGGCTGGCTCGAATAATCGGTCCGGATGACGAGAGCCTCTTTGCTTTTGGGAATCGTTTTCACGTGAAGTCAGCGACGGTCATAGACCGCCGCTACAGTTAGGGAAGCTTCGCCTCCCGGCTCAGCAGGTAATCCACACTGTCGCGGAGGGCGCGCCAGCTGGCTTCGATGATGTCGTGGCTGACGCCGACGGTGGCCCAGGTGCTGTCGCCGTCGCTGCTTTCGATGAAGACGCGCGTCTTGGCGGCGGTGCCGCTGGTGCTGTCGATGATGCGCACCTTGTAGTCGACGAGTTTCATGTCGGCCAGCTTGGGGTAGAAGCGGATCAGCGCGCTGCGGAGCGCGGCGTCGAGCGCATTTACAGGGCCGTCGCCTTCCGCCACGGTGTAGACTTTCTCGCCGTTGACGGTGAGCTTGATCGTGGCCTCGACGGCATCGAACTTGTGCGCGCCGTTCTTGCGGATGGAGACATGGTACTCCACCAGCTCGAAGAACGGCTTGTATTGGTCGAGCGATTTGCGGACGAGCAGCTCGAACGACGCGTCGGCGGCTTCGAATTCGTAGCCCTGGTTCTCCAGCGACTTGATCTTATCGAGCACCTTCAGCGCCTCGGGCGATTTCTCCTCGAGCTTCAGCCCGAGCGTACGCGCCTTCAGCATGATGTTCGCGCGACCGGCCAATTCGCCGACGAGCACGCGCTGATGATTGCCGACGAGCTCCGGTGCGATGTGCTCGTAGCTCGCGGCGAGCTTGTTCACCGCGTTGACATGGATGCCGCCCTTGTGCGCGAACGCGGCGCTGCCGACAAACGGCGCGCGGCCGCTGGGGCGCTGGTTGGCGACTTCATCGACAAAGAGCGAAAGATCGCGCAGCTCCGCCACTTTCTCCGCCGGCAAAACTTTGGTGCCAAGCTTGAGCTGGAGATTCGCGATGGTGGTGACGAGGTTGCAGTTGCCGGTGCGCTCGCCGTAACCGTTGATCGTGCCCTGCACTTGCAGCGCGCCGGCCTGGATCGATGCCAACGCGTTGGCGACGGCGAGGCCGCAATCATCGTGCGTGTGGATGCCGAGCTTGGACTTCTTCACGGCGCCGAGCAGCGACTTGGTGATGGCGGCGATTTCGTGCGGCATGGTGCCGCCGTTGGTGTCGCACAGGACGAGGTAGTCGGCGCCCGCTTCATCCGCGGCCTGGTAGCAGGCGGTGGTGTACTTGGCGTCCATCTTGTAGCCGTCGAAGGTGTGCTCGCCGTCGAAGATGACTTCGCGGCCCTGCGCCTTGAGGTAGGAGATGGTGTCGCGGATCATGGCCAGATTTTCATCCGGCGTGGTGCGCAGGATTTCGGTAACGTGGAGCATGGAGGCCTTGCAGACGAGCGTGATGACCGGCGTGCCGGCCTCGAGCAGAAGCGCGACTTGCTTGTCGTCCTCGACCTTGGCGTCGGCGCGGCGGGTGCTGCCAAAAGCGGCCAGCTTGGCGTGCTTGAACTTGAGCTTCCTGGCCTCGCGGAAGAACTCGATGTCCTTCTCGTTGGAGCCGGGCCAGCCGCCCTCGATGTAGTGCATGCCGAAGGCGTCGAGGCGCTGGGCGATGCGGAGTTTATCGGCGAGGGAGAAATGGATGCCTTCGCCCTGCGCGCCATCGCGGAGGGTCGTGTCGTATAACGTGACGGTAGATGAAGTGGACATGGTCTAAAATATTTTTGACGGAATAACGGAATGAACGGAATTGTTGACGGGGAACGGAGTTGACGACAGAGGCGCTTCAACGCGTTTTCTAACGCGGAAGGATGCCAAAGACGGCGCAGCAGGGCAATGCCGCGCGTCAGCTAATTCGGACGCTAATCACATGCGCCGACAGATCCCGCATCGTGGCGAAACGGAGGGAAGAGTTGGACGGGCGCATAAATTCAGTTAAGCGCAGCACGGGTGGGAAGTCAAGGCGGGGAGGGTTTCGCGCTACGGCGCAAAGACGCAACGGGAGTGAGGCAGGGGGGATTTTCGTACAGGGGACGGATGGGACGATTGCAGAAAGGAAGCAGTTTGGAGGCAGGGGAATAGTTCACACGGAGTCACGGAGGCGCGGAGTCAAAAAACTGAACTCCAAATCCTTCTCCGTGTTTTCCGTGCCTCCGTGTGAAACGGTGCCTTGATACTGCAGCCCTCCGCAGTCGCCTCTTTCGCTCTCTGCGCGAAATCTATTTGTTTCGCAGGCTGACGAAAATCCAAACCAGAATCGTGAACCCCAGGGCAATCCAGTTCCACGTGTTCCAGGGACCGGAGTGACCGCCGTGAAACGAATGAAAGCGCGCGAAGATCATCGTGGTGCCTGGCCCAAGCTAGCCGTTGCGCGGACATGTGGCGAGTCCCCCGGGAATAAATGCGGGTGCTGGGGCGTCTCCTATGTTACCTTATGCCCATGCCCAAACTTCTCCTTTGCGCGGTACTTCTTGTTTTTGGTTCCATCCTGCATGTCGCGGCCGCCGGCCCGGATCCACTGGATTTGAAATTCAAGGCGGAGGATGGCACGGACATCGATCTCGCGAAGATGCGGGGCAAAGTCGTGCTGGTTGATTTTTGGGCGACGTGGTGTCCGCCTTGCCGGGGCGAGGTGCCGCACGTCGTGGCCGCGTACAAGAAGTAT
Organism: uncultured Candidatus Methylacidiphilales bacterium; assembly: GCA_964657775.1. Lineage (GTDB taxonomy): Bacteria > Verrucomicrobiota > Verrucomicrobiia > Methylacidiphilales > UBA1321 > JABDGH01. The sequence goes on from CAZZWT010000135.1 coordinate 3,116, forward strand.
CACGACAAGGGATTTGAGATCGTGGGTATTTCGCTCGACCAGGATGAGGACGCGCTGAAGACCTTCACACAGCAGAACGAGATGACGTGGCCTCAGTATTTCGACGGCAAGGGCTGGGATAACAAAATCAGCAGCGGTTTTGGCATCCAGTCGATCCCGACCATGTGGCTGGTCGGCAAGGATGGGAAGCTCATCACCACCGACGCGCGTGAAGATCTCGACGCGCAGGTGGCGAAGGCACTGGCGGGGAAGTAAGAGATAGCGAAGGAACGGCGGCCCTTGCAACAGAGGCCGCCGCAGCTGCGACCGACTGCAGGCCCGCCCGGTAAGCGAGCCTGCCTTCTCAGTTCTTCTCCATCGCTGCGGTGTATTCGCCGCGGCGGGCGGCGGTGTTGCACTTGGCGCGGTAGACGAGGGCCTTCTGCGCGGCTGGGACGTTCTCGTCCTTGCCGAGCCAGAGGTCGAGGCAGGGCTGCTGCACGGCACGGGAGTAGGAGAACGTCAGCGCCCACGGCATCTTGCCTTTGTGGCGGACGTGCATGGCGTTGAGGCGCGCGCTGGCGAGATCGGGCGGCTGGCCGCCGGAGAGGAACACAATGCCGGGCACGGCGGCGGGCACGGCGCGGCGGAAGACGCCGATGGTCGCGTCGGCTACTTGATCCACGGAGGCCTGGTCCGCGCACGCGAGGCCGGAGAGGACCATGTTCGGCTTCAGGATGAGATGCTCCAAGACGACGCGCTGCTTGCGCAACTGGGAGAAGAGGACGAGCAGCACGCCCTCGGTCGCGCGGGCGCAATCCTCGATCGTGTGGCCGCCATCCATCAGCACCTCGGGCTCGACGATGGGCACGATGTTCGCCTCCTGGCAAAGGGCGGCGTAGCGGGCCAGCGCGTGCGCGTTGACGTCGAAACAGGTGCGCGTGGGGATGCCGTCGCCGATGGTGATGACCGCGCGCCACTTCGCGAAGCGGGCCCCTTGCGCATAATAATCGGCGAGCCGTTTCCGCAGGCCGTCGAGGCCGTCGGTCACTTTTTCGCCGGGAAAACCGGCCAGCGCGTGGGCGCCTTCATCCACCTTGATGCCGGGGACGATGCCCTGCTGCTTCAGCAGGTCGATGAAGTTGCGGCCGTCCTTGGTGCTCTGGCGCATCGTCTCGTCGAAGAGGATCGCGCCGCTGATCGCCTCGCCCAGACCGGGCGCGGTGACGATGAGTTCGCGATAGGCGCGGCGCATTTCTTCCGTCTGCGGAATGCCGAGCGCGGCGAAACGTTTGTGGCAGGTGGCGATGCTTTCGTCCATGGCGAGGAGACCTTTGTCGCCGGCGAGCATGGCGTTGACGGTGGAGCTGAGTTCGTTGGTATTCATGGAGTCGGATTTTCCGGTTGGGGGGTTGCGACAGAAAGGGCTTACTTGGCGGCGCCGGAAGGCGTCGCGGGTGCGCTCACGGGAAGCGCGTCGGGCTGAAGGTGCAAATTGTTCGAGAGGATGAAACCGATGAGCGCGAGCATCAGAAAAAAACCTGCGACGTAGAAAAACCAATTATGGCGCAGCGGCTTGTCGCCGGTGCCGGGCGGGTTCCCCGCGCTGTGGCCCTCGTGCGGATGATGGTGGTGTTTGCTCATCGGGTTCCGTCGGTAATTTCAAGCTAACATGGAGTTGGGGTTTGGAAACCTTTCGTTGTGAATTCGATAATTGGGCGTGGCCCGGACAACTTGTTGTCCGGGTTCGTGCGAACCCTTTCGCACGAACAGGAGGTCGTCTGTTGTTATCGAATTAAGAAATCGTTCGAGGGGCGGGTGCGACCGGTGACCTCCTGCGATTTAAAAAGGCCACTGTGTCTCTATCGCGGAAACACAGGCCGTCGCGCGTGCTCGCGCAACGGCTCCGGCGCAAGGGCCTGCGCCGGCTACCTTCTGATTCGTTAATTACAGAGGTGAAATAACTGTGAAAGCCGCCCTCTTGCGTGTAAGCTTTCAGCGTGTCTGGCTCCGTGCTCAAAACCCTGGCCATGGAATCGCGTCTCGGCGATGAGGCTTCGATCAACGAGACGATTGATTCCAGCCTCGCGCAGCAGACGTCCACCATCGGCGCGTTGCTGGAAAAGCAGCTCGTCACCGAGCACGAATTCCTGCGCGAGATCTGCGCGCAATACGGCCTGCCTTTCTGGGAAAACGCGCTGCCGCCGATGGACGAAAAACTACGCGTGCAATTTCCCGCGCGGCTCGGGCTCCGCTATCATCTCTATCCCGTCCGGCTCAACGATAACGATCTCTATTTGCTGACCTACGACCCGTTCAACCTCACCGCGCGGCAAGTCGTCGCGCAGGAAATCAAGGAGCCCATCACGTGGTGCGTGGCGACACGGCGCGCCATTCTGGCCGGACTACGCACGGGCTACGGCGTCGGCGCGGAAACGTTCGACGCGATTCTCGAAGGGCGCGATGTCGATGACGCCACGTTCGATTTGAAGCAGGAAGTCAGCGTCCTCGACGACGAAGATCCCGAGGCGACGGTGGTCAGCTTTGTGAACCAGATCATGCGCGCCGCCCTGGAGGAACGCGCGACCGATATTCATGTCGAGCCGCTGGAGAACGACCTGCGCATCCGCTATCGCATCGACGGCGTGCTGCATGAAGTGCCGGTGCCGTCGAAGATCAAGATGCTGCAGGCCAGCGTGCTTTCGCGCATCAAGATCATGGCCAATCTCGACATCGCGGAACGCCGCATGCCGCAGGATGGGCGCATTAATTTGGAGATGGAAGGCAAGCCGATCGACGTGCGCGTGGCGACGATCCCGACCGTCAGCGGCGAGAGCATCAGCCTGCGTTTGCTCGCGCGCAACAAGTTCGATTTCTCGCTCCTCGGCCTGACGCCCGCGGCGGAGAAACGCATCCGCGAACTCATCTCGCTGCCCAACGGCATCATCCTGCTTACGGGCCCGACCGGTTGCGGCAAGAGCACGTCGCTCTACACCTTTTTGTCGATGCTCAACACGATGGAGCGGCGCATCGTCACGGTGGAGGATCCGGTCGAGCATAAGCTTTCCGGCGTGATGCAGATCGCGGTGAAGCCCGAGATCAATCTCACCTTCGCCATCGCACTGCGCAGCATTTTGCGCGGCGATCCGAACGTGGTGATGATCGGGGAAATGCGCGACTTCGAGACGACCGAAATCGCCATCCGCGCGGCGCTGACGGGCCACCTGGTCTTCTCCACGCTGCACACCAACGACGCGATCGGGGGCATCACGCGCTTGATCGACATGGGCATCCAGCCGTTCCTCATTTCCTCCTCGGTGCGCGCGTTTTTGGCGCAGCGGCTCGTGCGCGTCCTGTGCCCGAATTGCAAGCAGCCGGCGCATCACTCCAAGGCTTTTCTCGAGCAGGCCGGTTTCCCCATGGTCCACGCGCCACGCATCATGGCCGCGAAGGGTTGCGACGAATGCCGCGGCACCGGTTACCAGGGCCGCGCGGCATTGTTTGAAATTTGCACCGTCACGCCCGGGCTGGAGGAGCTGATTTCCCAGGGCAAATCGGGCGACGTGCTGCGCGCGAAGGCGCTGCAGGAGGGCATGGTGCCGCTGCGGCAGGACGGCTGGAATCGCGTCATCGCCGGCGTCACCACGGTGGAGGAAGTCGTGCGCGTCACCACGGCCGATTCCGAACTGGCCGAAAGCTAAGTGCTTTTTCAAGTGCACGCCATGAGCACCGCGTTCAAGCAACTCAACACCGATTGGAATGCGCAGCCGAATTTCTCGAGCACGCGCATCACGGTCAATGACCACGAGGTCGTGCTCGCGTTCTATATGAATGCGTTTCAATTTCCCGAGTTCCGCGAGGATGACATCGGTTACCTGCGCTTTTCCAATGCGTGGCGCTATCGCGTCGGCACGGTCAGCGACGAGATTTTTTTTCGCGGGGGTTGCCGGTTCAGCAAGCTCGCGCCGGCGTGGGGTGAATTTTACGAGGTGAGCGGCGATCTCCTTTTGAAAAAGTGCCCGAATGACTGGGTGGTCGTCGGCAAACCCAGCGCGGCGCAGAAACATTACCTCTTCTATTTTCGCGACGAGGAATTCGAGATCGACGCCGAGTCGTGGCTGCTGCAAGTCTGCAACGCGCGGCAGGAAATTCACATGGAGAGGACCTACTAGCCATGGCCGTTTTTGCGTATTCCGGCACGGGCGCGCAGGGCGAGAAACGCTCGGGTGAAGTCGAGGCGGCGACGCGCTCGGAGGCTTTGCGGCGCCTCGCGATGGACCGCATCCAGCCGCTGTCGCTCATCGCGAAGGCCGGCATGGCGGAAGGGGTCAGCCCGTCCGGCGTCGTGGCTCCGCGCGCGGGCCGGCGATCGGGCGGCGTGATCCGATTGCGGAACAAGGACGTGATTCTCTTCACCGATGAGCTGGCCGATTTTCTCCACTCCGGCCTGCAACTCGAGCCGGCGCTGCAGCTCATGGAAAATCGCGAGGAGAAATCGCCGGTCAAGGATGTGTCCGCGATCCTGCGCGAGAAAGTGCGCGACGGCACCAGCTTTTCCGAGGCGCTGAAAATCGCGTCACCGAGTTTCGACGAGCTCTACTGCAACATTGTGCAGGCAGGCGAAGTCAGCGGGGCGCTCGCGCCGTTGTTGCGGCGGCAATCGCTGCATTTGTTGGCCATGCAGGACCTGCGCGGTCGCGTCACACTCGCGTTGATTTATCCCGCGGGCCTCGTCGTGGGCGGCATCGCGGCGATGGCAGTGTTCATGACCGTGCTCGTGCCGCAGATGATCAAGCTCTTTGCCAAGACGGGCGAATCGATGCCGGTGCCGACGCAAATCCTGGTCGATCTCAGCGGCTTCGCACAACACTACGGCCTTTACGTCCTGGCACTGCTCGCACTGGTCGTGGTGGGTTTTTCCGTCGCCGTCAGCCAGCCGGGCGGGCGCCGGTGGTGGGATGAATTGAAGCTGAAATTTCCGTTGCTCGGGCCGCTGCTCGCCTCTTCGTTCTACGCGGAGTTCTGCCAGATCCTGGCGAATCTTCTGCAGAACGGCCTGCCCCTTTTGACGGCGCTGAAACTGCTCAGCGGCGCGACGGGCAACGTTTTCTACCGCTCGCTGTTGTTGAGGATCACCGACCTTGTGGGCGAAGGCGCGTCGCTCACGCGGGCGATGAAAGCGGTCGGCCACTTCCCGGCGGATATGCGCGACTTTGTGAAAGTCGGCGAGCAGACGGGCGACCTCGGCGGCGTGATGCAGAAATCGGGCGACCGGTACGAGAAGGAAATCAAGACGA
>CAZZWT010000136.1:0-8376 GCA_964657775.1 uncultured Candidatus Methylacidiphilales bacterium
TGTCGGAGTAGCCGAGCATGATTTGCTGGTGCTTGCCGCGCGACTCGAGGTGCTTCCAGTACGGCGCGTAATCGAACATCCCGTTCAGGATGCCGGGCGCGGCTTCGAGATCGTCCAGCGTTTCGAACAGCGGCGCGATATCGAGCGCCACACCGACGAGATGCGCGAAGACCATCACTTCGATGATGTCGGAAAGATCGTGCGTCATGCTGATGACGTAGGCGCCCACCGCCTCCGTGCCGTAGAGTTCGATGGCGCGCTTCAACACACTGATCGAGCCCACCACATCGGTCGTCTCCGGCGTAAAATCGGTGGGTAGCTTCGGTGCGGGCGCGGCGAGAATCTTCGCCATCAACGCGAGCTTTTCCTCCTCGGATAGCGCGGCGTAATCGGGCGTCAGGTTGACCGCCTCGAGGATTTCGGTCATCGCCGTCTCGTGCCGCATCGAGTGCTGGCGCACATCGAGCCGCGCCACGCTGAGACCGAACAGAGTCACTTGTTGGCGCAGGCGATGCAGCTCGCCCTCGGCAAGCAAGGCGGCGCGATGCGAGGTCAAGCTGGCCGCGATCATGTCGAGCAACTCGGAAACATCCTTCGTCTTCAGCGCACCGGTGGGGCCACCGTTGAAATCGAGCAGCAGCGCGGGCTTCTCGTTCTTGCTCGCCTCGATCACGCGATCGCGCAGGCCGATGAGGGCGAGCCGGTAGGGCTCAAACGGATAGCGGTCGCGGATCGACTTCAGGTGCGGGTCAAGAATGCTATCGCCCTGCACCATGTTCATCACCTCGGGCGAGACACCGTCAAGCCGGGACGAAACGGAAATCTGTTGCGAGAGCGAGCGGAGCGCTTTGTCGATTTTATCGAGCGCCAGCTTGCGGTGCAGCATCATCGCCTCGGCGGTGACCTTGGGCGTTACGTTGGGATTGCCATCGCGATCGCCGCCCATCCATGAACCGAACTTGATCCAGTTCGTCGGCGCCTTCACGGTGGGATAAGTATCGGCCAGGGCGCGCTCCAATTCGTCCTGCAACAGGGGCACGGTCTGCCACAGCGTCGTGTCGAAATACCAGAGGCCGGTGCGGACTTCGTCGGTCACCTCGGGCCGCGCGGCGCGGGAGCGATCGGTCAACCACAGCGCGGTCATCTCGCGCTCCAGCGCACGGGGATTTTCAATGCCGGTGATCTCGTCCTCGATCAGCGCGCCGGGGTTCTGCAGGCGATGCGAAAGCCGTTGCAGTTTATTGAGCATGGTGCGGCGTTTCGATTCGGTCGGGTGCGCCGTAAAGACCAGTTCGATGGAGAGCTTGTCGAGCAGCGACTGCACCATTTCCACCGGCACGCCGCGATCCTTGAATTCGCGCAGGGCGGCGCCGATCGATTCGCGCATGGGCGGCGCGCCGGGGGTGGCATATTGGGCGCGGCGGCGTTTGCGCAGCAGGCGCACGCGGTGTGTCTCCTCCGCGAGGTTGACCAGCTCAAAATAAACGGTGAACGCCATGGCCATGCGCGCGGCCTCGGAGACGGTTAAATTCTGCACCGCGACGAGCAAATCGGCCTCGGCGCGCGTATCGCCACCGCGGCTGCTTTTGGCCAGCAAGCGCAGTTTTTCCTCGAGGTCGAGGATCGGCTTGCCTTCGAGTTTGACAATGATGTCGCCCAGGATCAGGCCCAGCTTGCGGATTTCGGCAGCGAGGGAGTCGGTGGCGTTTTCAGAAGGTAGTGTAGACATGGGACGTTGGGAAACAGTGTGCGCGTGGGGCCAAAAGTAAACGGGAAAACGCAACCCTTTCCGCAAGACTCGTGCCAGCGCGGAAGGTTTGGCGGAATTAACGGAATCGATTGCCGCTCATCCTGTTAATCTTGTTAATCCTGTCCAAAAATTCAGTATGCTCATTGCATGCGTACTTCTCTGGAATTCTGGATTGGCTTTAACGCCGTGGTGCTGATCCTGCTCGTGCTCGACCTCACCGTCCTGCACCGGAAGGCGCATGCAATCTCGATGAAGGAATCGGTCGTCACCACGCTGGCGTGGATGGCGCTCGCCGTGGCGTTCGGGGGCTGGGTCATTTGGGAAGAGGGGCAGACCAAGGGGCTGGAATTTTTCACTGGCTACCTGATCGAGTACGCGCTCAGCCTTGATAATATTTTCATTTTTGTGCTCGTCTTCACTTCGTTCAAAGTGGATGCGCAACGTCAGCATACCTTGCTTTTTTGGGGCGTGCTCGGCGCGCTCGTCATGCGCGGGGCGATGATTCTGGCCGGCGTGGCGTTGCTGACGGCCTTTGAATGGATCATCTACGTGTTCGGCGTGTATATTTTATATGCGGGATTCCAGATGCTTTTCCACGACGCGAAGAAGGAGGAAGATCTGGAGGAGAAATTCGTCGTCCGCATGGCGCGCCGGTATCTGCCGCTGGCCACGGGCAAACACGGCGGGAGCTTCGTGGTGTGGGAAGGGGGCGCGCTCAAGTTCACGCTGCTGTTCCTCGTGCTCATCGTCATTGAGCTGACTGACCTCGTCTTTGCGCTCGATTCCATCCCGGCCATCTTCGGCGTGACCAAGGATCCGTTTATCGTCTACACATCGAACGTCTGCGCGATTCTCGGGCTGCGTTCGCTCTACTTCCTGCTCGCGGGCGCGGTGAAGAGCCTGGTGTATCTCCACACCGGGCTGGCGTGCGTACTGATTTTCATTGGGGCGAAGATGGTGGGCGAACATTTCGTGCCCGTGCCGACAGAGTTGTCACTGCTCATCGTGGGTGGGATACTGGCCGTCTCGGTCATTGCTTCGTTGATCAAGACCAGGAAGGCATGACGAACCTCCCGCCCTCACGCATCCAAAAACGTTACGATTGCCTCGACGGCCTGCGCGCTGTGCTCGCGCTTTATGTCGTGGTGCACCACGCATGGCTCGGCATTTTCATTCAGGACCCAAAGGCGGTGAGCTACCTGTTTGACTGGCTCGCGTTCGGGCGCGATGCGGTTTGTTTCTTCCTCGTGCTCTCGGGGTTTTGTCTCATGCTTCCGACGGTGGAGAATGGTTATCGCCTCACGCGCGGCGTGGCCGGTTTCATCAACCGGCGCGGCTGGCGCATCCTGCCGCCCTATTACCTGGCGCTGGGGCTTTCGATCCTGGTCGATCTGCCGAATAATTATTCGGTGAGTGGCCACGGCTGGCCGTTGATCCTGCCCGTGACGCAGGACAATGTGTTGTCGCATCTTCTTCTTATCCACAATTTCGTCCCGGCCGATCTCTATAAGATCAACCCGGCGCTGTGGTCGATACCGATTGAATGGCAGATTTACTTTCTCTTTCCGCTGCTGCTGCTGATCTGGCGCCGCTTCGATCCGATGATCGCCACCACCGTCGCCGTGGTGGTTTCCGCGTTGATCGAGCGTCACCTCAATCTCTACTGGGGCACGGCGCCGTGCGTTCATTTCATCGGGCTCTTCGCGCTCGGCATGCTGGCGGCCTGCTTCGCCACGGGGGAAGGGTACCAATCGGTGTCGTGGAAGCCGGTCTGCTGCGCGCTCGGGCTGCTGCTGATGGCGTCGGTGTATTCGAACAGCCCGATCGTCTCCGATGATTGCTTTGGCCTCTTCGCCGCGCTGTTGCTGGTGGTCATCCTGGTCGATCCCAACAGCACCGTTCATCGCGCGTTGAATTTTGAACCTTTGGTCGCTATCGGCGGCTTCTCGTACAGCATCTATCTGATCCACTCGCTTGTCTTGCAATCGATCTACATTTACGTGAAGCCGCACCTGCCGTTTGGGCCCAATTTCCAATGCGCTGCTTTCATTCTCGTGGGACTTCCGGTCAGCGTCGGCGTCGCGTATCTTTTTCACCTCGCGTGCGAGCGGCCCTTTTTGCGCATTCGCGAACGCAAAATTGTCCACGTGCGCTAATTTTCCACCATGGGCCATATTCTCGACGAGGAACTTTACCAGCAACTCATGGCCGTCGCGGCGTGCCCGACGGCGGCGTGCCACGAGGCGCATGTCCGCGATTGCCTTCTCGAGGGGCTGAAGGATCTACCGCACGTCACGGCGCGGCTGGATGAATTCGGCAATCTCCACGCCAGCTACGAGCACGATCCGGCCGGCGAGCGGGAAGCGTTTCGCGTCGTCGCGCACATGGATCATCCGGCGTTTGTCGTGCATCGGCCTTCTGGGGAATTGCGCTTCGCCGGCGGCGTGGATGAAAAGTATTTCGCGGGGAAGCGGATCGTTTTCCACAACGAGAAGACGACGCGTGCGCTTGGCCGCGCCAAAGTAGAAAGCATCGCTTTTACGGAGGAGGCCAAGCGCGTCACCATCGATGGGGAAATTCCCGCCGAGGCCACGTTCGCGATGTGGGAACTGCCCAAGGCGCGCTGCACGAAGAAGCTCTTCGTCAGCCCGGCATGCGATGACCTGGCGCAGGTTTCCCTGGCGCTCGCACTGCTGCGGCGGCTCGCACTCGGCGGAGCGAGGGCGCGGTTTCAGGCGCTCTTCACGCGCGCGGAGGAAATCGGCTTTGCCGGCGCGCTGGCTTCGCTCAAGACGAAGCCGCCGCTCGCGCCGATGCCCACGCTGTCGCTGGAAACGAGCAAGGCGCGCGGATTCGCCAAGGTGGATGCCGGTCCCATCGTGCGCGTGGGCGACCGGCTGAGCGTCTTCGATTCGCGCATCACGCATTGGCTTGAGACCGGCTTTCGCGATCGTCCTGGCGCCAGTTACCAGCGGCTCCTCATGGCGGGCGGAGCTTGCGAGGCCTCGGTCTTCCATCGCGCGGGCCTGCCGACTGGCGCGCTTTGCGTTGCGCTGAATAATTATCATAACATGGGGCCTGGCACCGCTATCCGCGCGGAATCGATTTCGCTGCGGGATATCCAGGGGCTTTACGACGCACTGTTCTATTTGGCCACCGAAGGCAAGACGGTCGCCCAAGCCGATGAGGCGGTTACGAAACGTTTTTCGCAACTGGAGGCGAAGGCGCTGGAGGCTCTTAAGTAAGCCTCAAATTCGGCCATTGACCGCTTCCCCCTTATTTCTAATCTCTCCAGATGGCAACTTTGGAATCGGACGAGGCAAATATTTTTGATGCGGAGTCAGTCAACTGGCAGGTGATTGTAATCCCGATCGTTCTAGCCGTTCTCGTGGCGCTCGGCGGCGTCGCTTACTACTACTATCAGCAGACCCAGCGCGACGATCTCGAGAACAAGGCTCGCGCGGCCCTCGTCGAGGCGAAGACGCCGGAGGAATTCCTCAAGGTGGCCGACCAATACCCCTCCGCCGACCAGGCGACCTTGGCCGTGTTCAGCGCCGCCAATGCCGCCTTCACCAAGCGCGATTTCGCCGGGGCTATCTCGAGCTACCAGCGCATTCTCTCGGGCAGCACGGCCAGCCCGCAGTTACGCGATTCCGCCCAGCTCGGTCTCGCCTCGGCGCAAGAAGCCGCCGGGAAGCCCGATGACGCCATTGCTAGCTACCTCGTCGTCGGCAACGAAGGCGCCAAGAGCCCGTTCGCCCCGTTCGCATTCAACGCCGTGGCCCAAATCTACGAGCAACGCAACGACAAGGCCAATGAGACCAAGACGCTGACCCAGCTCGCGGCGCTCGATCCGGATTCGCCCTTTGTGAAAGAAGCGCAGTTCAAGCTCAAGGAACTGAACACGCCTCCGATGACCGTGCCGGTTCCCGCGGCGGCAGCACCTGCGGCGGCTGCACCCACGGCGCCGACCGCGAAGTAAAAGGTAGCCGGCGCAGGGCCTGCGCCGGCTACCTTCGCATTCCCGCGTCGGTTTTCTGATTCCTTAGCAGCCGACGCGGACCAACCGCGCATTGTCCGCCACGACCCAATCGCCGCCGGGATTCTGCGCCACTTCGCAGTGGTCGACGGTCCCGCCGCCAGCCGCTTTCACCACGAGGCCCGTGCTTTTCCCGCGTAAAACGCGCACGTGCTTCAGGGAAGGATTCGCGCCGCCCTCGATCTCCACGCCGGGGCCGCCGCTGCCGGTGATTTCCACCTCTTCCACCACGCCGAGTGAAGCAGCCAAGAAACGCAGTCCCACCTCTGCCGTCTCCTCAATGCGGCATTGCCGGATCGTCGGCCGTCCGCCGTCGGCAACCTGAACCGCATCGCCTTGGTTGCCAAAAAAGTTGACTTCCTCCCAGCGCCCCTTGCCCTGCGAAGCGACGACCAGGCCGCCGCCGTTGTTCTCGCTGATCTCGCCCTGGCTCATGCGCGGCGCGCTGTTCAGCGTGCAATAGAAACCGATGCCGCCGTTGCGCTGAATGACGCAGCCGGTAAAGGCCGGCAGGCTCGCGTCGTCCACATGCACCCCCACCACCTGGTTATCCAAAATGTGGCACCGCTCGAACTTGGGCTGCGACTTGGAACCGACCAGCACCCCGGTGGCGGCATGATGCGTGATCTCGCAATCGACGAAATGCCCTTCCGCGCCCAGCGTCGCCGTGATGCCGTTTTCCATCCCGTGGTGCAGCACGCAATGCTGGAAGACCGGCTTCGCGTTCTCCAGTACCGCGATGCCCGACAGCACGTTCGCGAAAAACTCGCACGACTCGAACCGGCCCTCGGAGCCCGAGGCGATCCGCACGCCCTGCTGGCGGCCATCGTGCAGCAGGCAGCGATAGAGGCGCGGCGCCGATTTCTCCTTCACGTTCACGTTCGGCCCTTCGTTGCTGAAAATGTCGCAGTCAAGCAACTCGCACTCCGATTGGCCGGCGATCGCCACGCCATCGCCCTTGTTGTCGAAAATCTTGCAGCTCGAAAAGCGGGGCCGGCTCTGCTCGCTCACCGTCACGCCGAATTCCGCGTTGTCGAAAATCGAGCAATGCTCAAAGAAGCCCTCGCTCTGACCCGCGACGAGCAGTCCATACCGTTCGTTGGCCGAAATGCGGCAGTGGCGAAAGTGAGGTTTCCCGCCGCGACGGCATTGCACGCCGCCCACGGCATTGCCCCAGATGTCGCAATTCTCGATGAAGCCCTCGCCGCCCTCGTTCACGTAAATTCCCGCCATCAACGCATGGCTGATCTTGCAGGAAAAAATCGTCGGCGAGCACCCGGTGCCGATCACGATTTGCGAGAGCTTGTTCTGGTAAAGATGACAGCCCTCCAGGTAACCCTCCGCGCCTTCCGCGAAAAGAATGCCGCCCGCTTTGCCATCGTGTAGTTGGCAGCGGCGCAGGATCACCTGGGACTGCGCGCCCTTTACCTCCATCACGGTCGAGACCTCGCTGGTCACGTCGCAATCCTCCATCAGCAGATGGCCCGATTTCACCTCGATGGCCGGCTGCACTTTCTTGTCCTTGGTCGAGGGCATGCCCTTCAGGGTCAGCCGCGCGAGGAACAGACACGCGCCATCCAGCAGCGCGACCGAAGTCGTGAGCGATTCGATGATGACGGAACCGGCCGCGCCCTCCGCGCGAATCTGCAGGTCCTTCTTGATCACCAAACTTTCCTTGTAAGTGCCCGGCTTCAAGACCAGGCAGGTGTTGGGCGTGGCCACGCGCACGGCTTCGCGCAGCGTCGGCTTGATGCCCGAGGTGTCGGGATGGACGGTGATCGTTTCAACGGGTTGCGACCAATCGGGCAAGGGCCAACTCGACTCCAGTTCCTGCGCTTGAAATTCAATCGGCGTTTCCGCCGGCTTGGCGGCGACTTCGACTGCCGCGGCCGCTTCCTCTGGACGCATATTCACGCGCAGGGTCGATTGGGCCCGCAGGCCGAATGCGGGCAGAGTCATGTCCTCCTCGCCGGGGGCAGGCAGCGCGGGTGGATCTTGGCGCAGGGTGCACGCGGAAAGATCGAAGATGTCGGAGAGCCGCGCGGTCGCGTTCTCCGGCAGAAGCAAACCGAGGGCGATAGCCCAGCTTTCGACGGCCCACTTGGCCACGTCGCTGGAGATAGCGAGGTTCTGTTCCATCTTCAGGGCGAGCCGCGCGCATACCAGCTTGACGGATGGACCGCCCTGGCGCCGCACCTGCTCGACCACCCCGACGCGGAGGCAGCTCACCAGCACAAAAATTTCGCGCCGGAATTCGCCGCAGTAATCCTTGAGCAACCCCTCCGTGCGCAAGGGCGACGCGAGCAACGGCTCGCCGTACTTGGCGACAATGTCGATCAGAACCTCACGCGGCGAGGGAGTCATGTTCGGAACGATTTTAGCCGGAGCCGGGGAAAAGAACAGCGCGATAAAAGGACGGCATGGCCGTGAAAGGTAACCGGCGCAGGCCCTTGCGCCGGAGCCGTTGCGCGAGCACGCGCGGCGGCTTGTGTTGCTCGCACTATAAATAGCGCGCCCTTTTCATTCGGATGCCCAAGGCGTCCCGGAGACGGGACGCCTTGGGCGCAAGGGCCTGCGCCGGCTACCT
>CAZZWT010000137.1:0-8303 GCA_964657775.1 uncultured Candidatus Methylacidiphilales bacterium
CGGCCTGCGCACCGGTGCGATCGCGGCCGGCGCGGAGGTGGAATTGGTTTTCCTGGCCGACAGCACGGGCCGGCCCCGCTCCGAAAAACAGGTGCGCATCGACCTGCTGGTGAAGCAGCCCGACACGGTTTGCTTCCTGATGGATGCGCCGCTCGATCTCAAATATCTGTGGGACGTGCCCTCGCTCGCCGCGGTCGACAAGATTTCGCTCTGGTTCGACGATTACTACCGCTCGCCCAAGACGCTGGCTCACCCGGAAGTGTGGACGAAGTGGCAGAAGGCGCATGGCGTGCGCGTCGGCATTTGGGACGGCTACTGGCGTCACCAATGGAAGCGGCACACCGGGGTCGATGCATTCCCGGTTCATCTCGCCGCCGACGCCAAGCTGCTGCGGCCCGGCGCCACGCCGTGGAAGCGTGAGTGGAGTGGCCGCGCCGCGTTCGTCGGCACGATTCCGTCGCTCAAATCACTCGATAGTTTTGGCCAGGCTTTTCCCGCGCCGCTACGCCGATTCCTGGAGGAAATTTGCATCGCCATGCACAACGAGCCGTGGCCGCTGAAGCCCTACGAGGTGGCGCAAAAATGCCGCTCGTTCATCGGCGAGAAATATGGCCGCGCCATCGACGCGATGTTGAAGGATCCGGCGACGCTCGCGCTGTGGAATCATCTGCTCTGGCGTTGGGGCAAGCGGATCGCGCGGCTGCGCGGTCTCACCGCGGTTTCCAAGGCAGGCCCGATCGCGATCATGAGCGGTCACGGCACGGAAGCCTACGCCGGCGAAGACGAATTGCGCTCGGTGTTGCCGGAAGGCATCGATCTGGTCTACGCCGATACGAAGGAGGCGCACCCAACGGAATGGAAAAATCTCTTCAGCACCGGCAAATTCCAGGTCCAGATCACCGATCCGCAATCGATTGAGGGTGGATTGCCGTTCCGGGTTTTTGAATGCGGGGCGTGCGGCGTGCCGCTGCTGAGCGATCATCGTTCCGAGTTGGCGTCACTTTTTCCGACCGATTCCGGCATCTTCACGGCGGCGAATGAAGCGGGACTGACCGAAACGGCGGCGCGCATGTTCGCGATGTCGCAAGGTGAACTCGACGCGCGGGGCGAGCTGCTGAACAAGGCTGTCCTCGAGCAACACACGTGGGAAATGCGCTGGAAGCAACTGGTGCAGGGCCACGAGTATCGCAGCCCGGAGACGCGCTTTGGAGCGACGGCAGCAGTGACCGCGCCGACGGTGCCGGCCTCGAATTGCGTGGTGCCGCAGGCTGCTTGAGCTCAAAAGATAATCGTCAACTTCCGGGCGACGGATGCGGAAAACATTCGGTGGCCCGGGCTACGTTGCCCGGGTCGGCCCGCGCCAGCGGGGCGGCAGTAAGCGAAGTTTACTCGCCTGCGGGCCGTTCGCTTCCTGTCGCTACGCCGAGCCTTCGCGCCCCGGGCGACAATTAGCCTGGGCCACCCAAGCATTTTGCGCGAGCTAATCTGACCGAGCGCCCTTACGCGGTTCGTGACTATTTTGGCGATAGCCTCTAAAAACAACACGGATGTCCGACTGCTCCCTTGTCCTTGTCCTCAGTAACGACCTGAGCCTGGCCGCGGCGAAGACTTCGCGCCATCTTTGCCAGGCGCTGGGCCGGCTGGGCCACAACGCGATTGTGCGCGATACGCGCCTGCTCCGCTGGGCCGCGAATGAATGCGAGACCGAGAGCGCCGCGCGCCGCGACGCCTACGAAACGATGGTGGTGGCGAAGTGGAACAAGTTCATTTTCGATTACGGTATCAACACGATCATCAGCCTCGATCTGCACTGGCTTTTCTCGCAGCAGCTCTTTGTTTCGGATGATCTGATCCGAAAGATTCACTCGTTCTGGTTCGACGATTTGCGGTCGCACTTGCAGGACTCGCCGATGTTTTCGCTCGCGCCGAAAACGCCGCTCGATCTGATGAACGTGCCGAAGGTGAGTCACCATTGCTATGGTCGCGGGCAGGCGGAGGAACTGCGGTTGCTCGGCGTGAAGCGGGTGCTGCCCTCGGCGCTGGCCGCGCCGGCGGAGTATTTGCGCGCGGATGCGCCGTGTACGGAGATGAAACGGCTCGCGTTCGTGGGCAATCCCGGGCTGTCGTCGCCGCCGACTCCGGGCGCGTTGGCAGCGATGGAGCGCGGAGAAAATGCGGCGGCGCTGCGCCGTCTCGCGCGACAGGAACTACTCGATAGTTTGCCGGATGCCGCTGGGAAGGTGGCGTGGATTCGGGAAACGCCCGGTGTGGTGGAATTGCTGGCCGCGGCGATGGAATTGCGCCTCGCGCATCCGCATGAGGCGGCCATCTCGCTGCTGGCGCAAGCGGGGCGGAGTTATCCGGCCATCTTTGAACTGCTCAATCGTAGCGGAGGAATTCTGGATGCGGCGATGTTGGTGAAATTCGTGAATCGGTACGACCGGCCCGGCCTGGTGTTGCGGCTGGCGCGCCGGGGCTGGCTCGATGTTTTCGGCACACCGGAGCAGTGGAAGCCCTACGGAATCACGGCGCAACCGACCGTGCCGTTTCCCCAACTCGCTTCGATTTATCGCCGCTACCCGGCCCATCTCAACGCGCCGAATTGCGCCCGCGATGCCTCGGCCAATGAGAAGCTTTTCGAGATCGCCGCCTGTGCGCGCGCCTCGCTGAATGTGGAGAGTCCCGACGTGCGCGCCTGCTATTCGGCAGAAGAAATCATCCTCGCGCCCACGGATGAAGCGCTCGAGGCCGAGGCGGAAAAAATCGTGGCTGATCCGGAAGCGGCCTTCCCCCTCGGCGAAAAAGCGCGCCAACGCACGGCGGCGGAACACCTGTGGGATCACCGGCTGGAGAAGGCGCTCGCATGAACGCGCCCGCCGCGCCGAAAGGCGTACTCATCCTGAGCAACGACCTGCTCACGCCCTTCGCGAAGACGTCCGATTATCTCGCCGCCGCGCTGGAGCGCCGCCGCATCCCGACCTACGTGCGCGACAATGCGGAGGCGCGCCTGCTGACTTATCTCTACTCCGAGGAAATGGCGCCGAAGATTGCCGTGGCGCAGGAGGCTGTCTGCGAGGCGATGCGCGAATTGATCGCGCATGCCGCGATCGACACGGTGCTGAGCCTCGACATGAACTGGTATGTCACACCCGGCCTTTACGTCGATGACGCGACGATCAAGTCGATTCACTCGCTTTGGTTCGACGATTTTCGCAGTTGGTGCACGTCGCCGTTCAACCCCTGTTTCCCGATGGAGGGCGACGTTTTTCAGCAGCACATCAAGCATCCGAAAGTGACGCATCACTTTTACGGCGACAGCCAGGCGCAGGAGGCGAAGTTGCTCGGCGTGGCGAACCAGCGCATCACGCGATTGGCGGCGCCGCGGCATTTGATCCAGGAAGAATCGCCCTGCGTGCGAACCGACAAGCTGGCGTTCATCGGCAATCCCGGTTTTCGCGGGACGCCGCACGAGGGCGCGGTGAAGCTGATGGAGGCGGGTGCGGAGATCGAGGAACTGCGCACCTTTTGCCGCGACGCCATCCTGCAACATCCCGACGTGCACGCCGTGAAGTGGTATGAGGACGAGCCGACCGTGCGCAATTTGCTGGCCGTGGCGCTCGAGGCGCGGCGCCGTTTTCCGTTCAAGCCGGCGTTGCAGATCATCCAGCTTGCGGGCACGCACTACCCGCGCGCTTTTGAATATGTGAACGAGAAAGGGATCATCCTCGATCTCGCGTTTCTGGTGAAGTTGGTCAATCGCTACGACCGCCCGGCATTTGTGCACCGCCTGGTGAAGCGCAGCTGGATCGATGTCTACAGCGCGGCGAACGAGTGGGAACCGTATGGCGTCAAGGCGCTGCCTTATGTGCCGTTCGGCGATTTGCCGGAGCATTACCGGATGTACGTGGCGCACCTGAACGCGCCGAATGCGATCCGCGACGCGACGGCGAACGAGAAGCTTTTCGAGATCGCGGCGTGCGGACGGCTTTCGATCAACTTGGATAGTCCCGATGTGCGCTCGTGCTACGAGGCGGGGGAAATCACGCTGGTCGATTCTCTCGCCGCGCTCGAGGCGGCGGCGGAGCAGGTCCTGCGCGATCCGGATGCAGCGCTGGCGGCGGGGGAGAAGGCACGGCGCAGGACCGCGCGGGAACACCTCTGGGATCACCGCGTCGCGTCGATGTTTGCGAGCTAGGGCTACCCCACGATCGGCTTTTGAAGGTGCTTCAGCATCTCCGGCACGCACCAAGGTTTGAGGGAAAGCATCTTGAGCGTGTCCACCGCTTCAACGGGACAGAGCGCCATGCGCTTGGCGAAACCTTTTGCGACAACGTCCCACGATTTGCCGCTGGTCTCGACCATCCAGCGCGTGGTGGCGCACATGTGCTCGTTGCGCTCCGGCTCGTTAAAGGAAAAGCAATCCTGCACGCCGTGGTTGCGGACGAAACCTTCCGGTACCGGGTTGAAAACGAACGGCGCGAAGGTGGAAAGCGCGAAGACGAGCATGCGGTCGTTATCGAAGCGATTCTTCAAATCGAAAATGTAGGCGGCCTTGCGCAGGACCTCTGTGCGCGCGACCAGCGTGGAGTAGTGCGACAACGTGCCGAGCAGTTCGGCCATGAGGACGTTCATGCGCGTCATTTCCCAGACTTCGGTCATGGGCGCGAAGCTGGCACCGAACCAGGGAAAAAGGTTGCCGCTGCAATTGAGCATCGACGATTCGCCGGCGACCACGAAGTGACCCGCGCCGTAAGCGCCGGCTTGCGGATGTGCGGCTAAGGATGTGATGGCGCGGTCGAGGTGGGTCGGATTCCACCAATCGTCGTCGTGCAGAAAGGCGGTGACTTCGCTTTGCAAATGTTCCTTCACCAGCAGGCGGCCGTGCTCCATGGCGTTGGTCGGGTTTTCGCGGAAGATGTAGGTGATGGGCAGGCGCGGGAATTCGCGGCACACGTGCTCGGACTCGCGGCAGCCGCCGTTTTCGGAGACAAGGACCTGGTCGATCGCGTCGGAGGCCGTTTGGTTGGCGATCGATTGGAGCGCGGTACGCAGCATGGCGGGACGCGAGGCGGTGGGAATGATGATATTGATCATGAAATTAAAAAGCCGCGGCCGGCGTCACGGCCTGGAAGCCCTCGATAAATTCGCGCAGGCGGCGGGTGTAGCCGAGTTCCTGCAAGTAATCGCGCGCGGTCTGGAAGGCCTCGCGACCGAGTGCGGGGATCTTTGCACGGTCCTGCGCGAGCTCAGCCAGGCCGGCGGCAATGGCGGCGATGTTGCCGACCGGGCAGAGGATGGCGTTGCGGCGATTGAGGAGATCGGTCCCACTCTCGGTGTGGGTGACGACCGGCGCGAGTCCCGCGATCATCGCCTCCATCAGACTGACGCTGGCGCCCTCGAACTCGGAAATTTGCAGGAAAACGTCGTGCTCCTCGAGGAGCTTCCCCATTTCCCACGGCGCGCGCGGCAGGAGTAAGCGGCACGGAATGTGATCGCCCTGGGAAAGTTCGGCGCGCAACTGGGGCAGGTCGGGTCCGTCGCCGATAATGGTAAGCTTCACCGCCGCTTTCATTTCCGCGAGCCGGCGCGTGATGGCGGGCAGATCGAGCACGCGCTTTTGCACGTGCAGGATGCGACCGTTGAAGAGCACGTCGAGCGGCTTCAGCACATTCTGGTGGCGCGGGCGCGGCGTGGCCGTGACCGGCATGTCCCAATCGGGCAGCACGGGAATTTGGCCGCGGCGGTGAGGCAACATTTCCTCCAGTTTTTCGACGCAATACGGACTGACCGCGACGATGCCGCTGAGGCGCGAGTCGAGCCGCACGATGTTGTTGTAATAGTAATCCTGGTCGGTGTGGCAGATGCCGACGAGGGTCAGGCGCGGGAGGAGCGTCGGCGCGATTTTCTCGAGCAGGTCAACGTACTCGTAGGCGTGATTGATGAGGTGGACAGCGCTGCGGTTCGTCTTGAGAAACGCGATCAACTCCTGTGGCGTCCGGATGCGAACGTCGTAAATGTCCTTCGCATCGCAGACCTGCGGAAAGCGGAATGGCTGGAGCTCGAGGCTGACGAGCGTGAGCTCAATGCCGGCGGCGGGCAGGCTCTTTTTCAGGCGCCACATCCAGGAAAGCAGACCGCTGATGGCGGTGCCTTCGGTGTGCCAGATCACCAGTCGGCAGGGGGAAAGATGGTTCATCACGATCAAGCGGCGGCGAGCAGGGGCGGTTGAGCCATCCAGGCATGTTCAGTGCAAGAAAGGGCGCGGACTACTTCGTCCCAATTTTCGACGATCTGGGCGGGATCTTCCGGGGTGATCTTTTTGAAGGGAATGGCCGCCAAATTCACGCTGCTCGGTTTCTTGCCGAAGAACTGGCCGAGTGCGCGCAGGGGGCCGGGCTGAGAATTTTCGCGTTCGCGCACCATGTCCTCATAAATGATTTCCTGATAACCGGGGTGACCCTCCAAGCGCGCCTGATAATCGAGCGTCAGGCGATGGTTCGCGTGGATCTCGTCGAGGATCGTATTCGGATTCAGCCGAATCTTCGCCACGATCTCACGCGCGGTGCGGTCCTTCTTGCGATGCCACACACCGGTCTGTTTCGCGAGCTGGTGCGAGATGATGACGCGGAGCGTGTTTTTGCGGATCAAGTGCAGCACGGGAATCTGGCGGCTCTGGATGAACGAGATGAAATCGCCGGAGCCATGCTCGGTGTCCCAGTAACCGCCGAGCGCGCGCACGGTGTTGTACTTCACATCGACGAGAAGACTCTTGGGCCTTGCTGCCGCTTCGAGTTTCGCGAGATAAATTTCAAAGGCCTCGAGCCGCCGGCTGGGTGCGACGGAAATGCTGCGCGAGGCAGCCTGAAGTTCGTACCAAAGCCAGAACAGCGGCATCTCGGGATGACTGGCGAGCGCGGGAAATTGGCGCGCAAAGGCGACCGGTTCCTCCAATACCTCGCCCGTACAGGCGACCGAAGAGAATCGCGATTCAACCAGGGCCTTGAGGAAATGACTTCCGGCCCGCTGGGTCGAAAGGAGAAGTCGGACGCACATGATGTTTGGTGGAGAGGGATTACCGGCTTGTTTCTTCAACCATCATTTCGGCACGCCCGGGCGAAACCTTACTCGTAAAAAACGAAAAAACGGGCTCCCGGTGGGGAGCCCGTTTTGGTTGACTGGTTATCCAGTTAGATTTTAGTGACCGCTGAGGAGGGACAGCAGCGAGTTCTGCGAAGAATTCGCCTGGGCCAGCATCGAGGAGCTGGACTGCAGGAGAATGTTTTCCTTCGCCAACTGCGTGCTCTCGGTCGCGACATCGACGTCGGCGATACGGGAGTTGGCAGCCTGCAAGTTCGTCGACTCCGTCTGTTGATTCTGGACGTAGAAGTTGAACTTGGAGATGTCCGCATTGACCGAGGCGCGGCGGCTGGTCAACGAACCGATCGCCGTGTTCAGCAGGCCGATCGCGGTAGCTGCCGCAGTCGTGGTGCCGATGGTGATGGAGTTGATGCCGAGGCTGGTGGAGTTACCGACAGTCGAGGTCGTGAAGGAATCCGTCGCGCCTGACGAGTCGATGGCCACCGTGACGCTGCCCGCGGTGAACAGCGAGCTGCCATTGAACTGGGCGTTCGAGGCAATGCTGTCGATCTGGGTCAGCAGGGTATTAAATTCCGTGGCGTAGTTCGCACGGTCAGCGGAGCCGAACGCACCGTTGGTCGCGCTCTGGGCGAGCTCCGACATACGGGAGAGTTGCTGCTGAATCGTGCTCAAGAAGCCGTCCGTGGTCTGCGCGAACGAAACGACGTCCTGCGAGGCCTGGGTGGCTGCTCCGAGTCGAGCGATACGGGCGGTCATGTCACCGCTCACCGCGACGCCGGCTGCGTCCGTCGATGCATTCGCCAACCGGCTGCCGGAGGCGAGTTCCTGAATGGCCGAATTCAGGTTGTTCGTGTTTTGATTGAGGTAATACGCAGCGTTAACCGCCGCACTGTTATATCCGATAACTGCCATAATGGATTTCCTTTCCTTTTTAAGAGCTGCGTCATGCGGCTCTCCGGATCTCTCCGGGGTGTCGGGTTTTTATTCAGGACTCCGACCGTCCTGCCGCTGACTGGTGCCAGCGTACTTCACACATCGGGAGAACTTTTAAAAACCTGAGCAGGAGACTTAAAAAAGTTTGCGATTGAGATAAATAGCCTCTGGCGGGGCGTGAGGGGAAACGCCGTGACGCGCGGGCTCCTTATATAGAGAGGCCGAAATTTGTCGGGCCCCGCCTAAGATTCGCGGGAAAACGCGCCGATACG
>CAZZWT010000138.1:0-8227 GCA_964657775.1 uncultured Candidatus Methylacidiphilales bacterium
GTTGCGGGTGAGAGCGACACGGGCGGCTTCGATCTGAACGTTGGTGATCCAGGCGCGTTCCAGCGTCTGGAGCGCGTAGGAACCGAAGTCGATCTTGAGATTGCGGGAGGCAAAGCCCTTGCGGCTACCGCGCTGGGACTTGCGGAATTTGACGCGTTTGGGAAGGAGAGGCATAGGAAGTTAGAAGTGTGAACGTAGAAGTTAGAAGTAAAGGCAGGTCCGATTTGGTCGTTCTTCGTTCTGAGTTCTCAGTTCTGAGTTGATGGGTTAAGCGTTAACGGGGGTGGGCTCGTCCTTGCGGCAGATCCAGCATTTGATGCCAATCTTGCCCGCGACGGTCATGGCTTCCGCGAAGCCATAGTCGATGTTGGCGCGGAGAGTGTGGAGCGGAACCTTGCCTTCACGGTATTCTTCCGTGCGGGCGATTTCCGCGCCGCCGAGACGACCGGAGCAGCGAACGCGGATACCTTCCGCACCCGCCATGTCCATGGTGGTCTGAACGGCCTTCTTCATCGCGCGGCGCGAGGTGATGCGGCGCTCGATTTGAAGAGCAATGTTTTCGGCGACGAGCTGCGCGTCGAGTTCGGGATTCTTGATCTCCTTCACGTCGACGAGGATTTCGCGGTCCTTCGTCGTGATCGCGCGAATCTCATCCTTGAGCTTGTCGAGTTCCGCGGCCTTGCGGCCGATCACGACGCCGGGGCGGGCCGTGTGGATGTTGACGCGAACGCGGTTGGCGGCGCGCTCGATGGTGACTTTGGAGACGGCGGCGCCTTCCAGCTTCTTCTTAATGAAGCGGCGAATCATCGCGTCCTCGTAAAGATAGACGGGGAAGTCCTTCTTCGAGGCATACCACATGGAGCGCCACGCGCGGTTGAAGCCGACGCGAAAGCCGATTGGATTAACTTTTTGTCCCATAATTGTAAGCGGTTAAATCTTGTCTCCGGCAGTGACCTTCTCGGGGTGTTCACCCGCGGCCAGCGACTTGCTGGTCTTGTCCGCCGCCTCGGCGCGAAGCTGGCTCGCGTCCGGTTCCGGCGCGGTGAGCGCGGGAGCAGCGGTAACTTCATCTTCCTTCTTCGGTGCGACAACCTTGGAGGTCGGCGCGGACGCTTTCGGCTTGGTCTTCTTCTTGCCCTTGGGCTTGACCGTCTTCTCGACGGGCTCGGCTTCGGTCAAAGTGATCTTGATGTGGGCCACGCGCTTGTTGATGCGCGCGCCGCCGCCACGAGCGCGGGTGTGCATGCGCTTCATCGTCGGGCCTTCGCCGGCGATGGCTTCCTTGATGACGAGGTTCGCAGGGCGGAGATTGTTGTTGTTCTCCGCGTTGGCGATGGCCGAGGCCAGGACCTTCGAGATCAGTCGCGCGGACTTCTTCGGAATAAGGCGCACGATCTCCAACGCTGCCTCGGCGCGCAGTCCCTGAATTTCGCGAGTGACTTCCCGCACCTTGAAGGCGGAAATCTTGGCGTATCTGTGCTCAGCTTTTACTTCCATAAATTTGTCTTTGTTATTTTGTCTGTCGCTATCGAAA
Source organism: uncultured Candidatus Methylacidiphilales bacterium (assembly GCA_964657775.1). Taxonomy (GTDB): domain Bacteria; phylum Verrucomicrobiota; class Verrucomicrobiia; order Methylacidiphilales; family UBA1321; genus JABDGH01. The sequence goes on from CAZZWT010000138.1 coordinate 1,535, forward strand.
TCCGTCGCTATCGAAATTGCTCTATCGTTCTACTGTCCTGCCTGACTGGCCTGGATCACGGCCCGGTCGCCGACTTTCGGCACCATATTCGGCTTCAGGATTTCCACCTGCGCCGCGCTCACCTGCTCCCGCGCCATGACTACCTTCACCGTCCCCACCTCCGTCGTGTCGTGGTAAATCGTGAAGGGCATGCCCTCCTTGACTCCCTGGGTCTTGCCCATGTTCAGGATCACCGCGTTGAGGTCCGGATTACAATCGGCCACCCGTCCGTCCGCCAGCGAGTTCGCGAGCGGAATGGCCGAGCCGCTATGTCCGGCTATGGCTTCCTTGGCTGCCCGGCTCGTCACTTCGTAGGAGGCCCGCACTTTTGGGTCGTAATTCGGAGCGGTGGCGAGCATCTGGTCGGTCGTGTCGAGGAGCTTGCCCAGCAAAGTCAGCGCCTCGCGGTGCTTCATCTCGCTCTGGTAAGTTTCCTTCACGGCCTGGACCAACTTGTCCTCGAGCTTCGTTTCATCGACGGTCAGGGCCTCAACCCCAAGCGCTTCGTCGCGCAACTTCAACTCGGTCCACTGCTCCCGGAAATACTCCGACTCCTTGTTCACGGTCGCCAGGCTTTCGGTCAGGGTTTTCACTCTGGCTTGGAGCTGCTCGCGTGTCATCGTCGCGGGGTCCAATACGGCGTCACCGGCCTGGGCCGGAGCGTTGGCGTTGGTATCGGTGATGGTCAACGACCCTGGGGTCGAAGCATCCGTCGCCGGCACCGTGGCTTCCGGAGCAACGCCTGGAACAGGCACTGCCCTCACCGCTGGTACGGGTTTATCTGCATTCAAAGAACGATCCGCGGCCGGCTGGGCAGCCGCGGTTCCCGGCGCGTTTAACGCCGAGACGACAACGAGGAGGGCGAACCCGCCTCGAAGCCGTTGGACCAAATGGCTTGCGCCGACCCAGTCCGCTAAAATTGAAAATCTAAATTCCGTTCGCGTCTCCTTGAGTGGGTCGTGACCCTTACTTGGCGGCTGCCTTCTCGGTATGCGCACCGTGTTTCTTGAAGGTGCGCGTCGGGGAAAACTCGCCGAGCTTGTGCCCGACCATGTTTTCCGTAACGAACACGGAATTGAAAATCTTGCCGTTGTGCACGAGGAACGTGTGGCCGACGAAATCGGGCGTGATGATCGAGCGGCGCGACCAAGTCTTGATCGGCTTCTTCACGTTGGCCGCAGCCATTTTCTCGACCTTCACCATAAGGTGATCGTCGACGAAGGGTCCTTTTTTGAGCGAGCGAGACATAAAAAATTAGTGTTTCTTGTTCTGACGGCGTTGCACGATGAATTTGTTCGACGGCTTGTACTTCGGACGGGTCTTGAGACCCTTCGCCGCCTGGCCCCAAGGCGAGACCGGATGTTGGCGTCCGCCACCACCCTTGCTCTTGCCCTGTCCGCCACCCATGGGGTGATCGACCGGGTTCATGACCATGCCGCGCACATGCGGGCGACGGCCCAGCCAGCGCGAGCGACCGGCTTTACCGAGGGAAACATTCTCGTGCTCGATGTTGCCGACCTGACCGATCGTGGCGAAGCAGCCGGCGAAGATCCGGCGGATTTCGCCCGAGGGCAGGCGGACCTGCGCGTAACCGGCGTCCACCGACATGAGCGTGGCGCTGCTGCCGGCGGTGCGGGCGATCTGCGCGCCCTTGCCGGGCATGATTTCAATGTTGTGGATGAAAGCGCCGAGCGGGATCTTGTCGAGCGGGAGCGCGTTACCGACGATGGGCTCCGCGTCCGGTCCGCTGTTGAGCACCGTGCCAACCGTGAGGCCGACCGGGGCGATGATGTAGCGCAGCTCGCCATCGGTGTACTTGAGGAGGGCGATGCGGGCGGTGCGGGACGGATCGTATTCGATCGTCTTGACCTCGGCCTTGATGCCGACTTTGTTCCGCTTGAAATCGATGAAACGGTAGCGCTGCTTGTGCCCGCCGCCGATGTGGCGCGAGGTGAGACGGCCGCGATTATTGCGGCCACCCGACTTGCGATGCGCCTCGGTCAGCTTGCGGACCGGCTTGTTGCCCTGCGTGAGTTCCTCAAAGCCGTTGAGTTCCGTAAAACGGAGGGACGGCGTGAGGGGACGGAAAACTTTGAGTGCCATGGTGGTGTTCGGTTAGAGCAGGATTAAGCGAGTTCGATCTTGTCGCCCTCTTTGAGCGTGACGATGGCTTTCTTCCAATTGGAAAGCGGGTGAAGGTCGGCGCCACCGTGACGGCGCTTGAGCTTGCCCTTGATTTGCATCGTGTTGACGCGGATGGCCGTCTTTTGGAAGAGGACTTTCACAGCGTGCTTGATTTCCTGCTTGGTCGCGCTCGGGGCGACCTTCAGGACATACTGGTTGTGCTTTTCCGCCAGGGCCGTGCCCTTTTCGGTGACACGCACCGACTTGACGATGAGGAGAGGATCGCGCATGGGAGTATTATTTTTGGAGGCGGGCGGAGAGTTTGCCGAGCGCGCCTTCGGTGATGAAGATCTTGTCGCAAAGCAGGATCTGCTCGGCGTTGACCTGTTCGCCGGTGACGGCGACGAAGTGCGGGTGATTCCGCGAGGCGAGATAAAGGTTCTGGTTGGGCTCCTCGACGACGAAAAGCGCGGTGGTCTTCTTGTCGAGCTCACCTTTGAACTTGGCGACGAGGTCCTTGGTCTTCGGCGTGGCGAGCGAGATCGAATCGATCAGGTAAACTTCGCCGGCGTTGACGCGGGAGCTGATCGCCTTCTTGAGCGCGAGCTGCTTGACGGTCTTGTTCGTCTTCTTGGAATAGTCGCGGGGATGCGGTCCGAAAACCACGCCGCCGCCGGACCAAACGGGCGAAGACTTGTAACCAGAGCGGGCGTTACCGGTGCCCTTTTGGCGCCAGGGCTTCTTGCCAGAGCCGGCCACGGTGGCCTTGGTCTTGGTCGAGTGGGTGCCGGCGCGGCGGTTGGCCTGATAGGCAACGACCGTTTCGTGCAGCGCCTGCGTGCCGATGCCGTTCTCGATGAGATCGACCTTCAGCTTGCTGCTGGCGTCCTTGGTGGAGAGAGGGGAAAAGCTCATGATGTGTATTCGGTTATGGCTTTATTTGCCGGCCTTGGAGGCCTTCATCGGGTTGGCTGCCTTGCCGGCGTTGGCCGCGCCCTTCGGCTTCGGCTGGCCCTTGATGGCCGTGCGGACGACAACGTAGCTGCCGGTCGCGCCGGGGACCGCGCCGCTGACGAGCAGGACGTGATCGGCTTCGCGGACCTGGACCACACGGAGGTTCTGCACCGTAACCCGCTCGTCACCCATGTGACCGGCCATGCCGTGATTCTTGTAAATGCGTCCAGGAGTCGAGCGGCAACCGATCGAACCGTTACGGCGATGGGTCTTGGAACCGTGTGCGGCGCCCTGACCATCGAAATTGTGCTTCTTCATCGGGCCCTGAAAACCTTTGCCCTTGGAAACACCGATGACATCGACGATCTGGCCCGCCTTGAAGTTGGTGACGGTGATCGTGTCACCCTGCTTGCGCTCTTCACCTTCGGTGGTGAATTCGCCGATGAACTTCTTCGGCGCGCAACCGGCGGCCTTGAAGTGGCCGAGGAGGGGCTTGGTGACGCGGTGTTCCTTCTGGTCGAACACGCCCAACTGGACGGCGTTGTAGCCGTCGTTGTCGACGGTCTTGACCTGAAGGATCGAGTTCGGTTCGGCGAGAATGACCGTGACGGGCGTGATGGTGCCAGCCTCGTCGTAGACGCGGGTCATTCCAACCTTTTGACCTAAAATTCCAATGCTCATGGGTGCGGGTGCGGTAAAATTAAACGGGGATTAGACCTTGATCTTGATGTCGACACCGGCCGGGAGGTTGAGCTTCTTGAGCTCATCCACCGTCTTGGCCGTGGGCTGGATGATGTCGAGCAGGCGCTTGTGGGTGCGCATTTCGAACTGGTCCATGCTCTTTTTGTCGACGTGAGGGGAACGGTTGACCGTGTAGCGCTCGATCTTCGTCGGGAGCGGAATCGGGCCGGCGACGACGGAACCGGTGCGAGACGCGGTTTCGGCGATCTCGGTCGCGGCGCGGTCGAGCAGTCGGTGATCAAATGCCTTGAGGCGGATGCGGATGCGGGTTTCGGCCATAAGAGTAAGTAAGAAGTGAGAAGGAAGAAGTTAGAAGTTAAGGCAGGTGGTTCTGAGTTCTAAGATCTTAGTTCTAAGTTATTTTCCTTTTTTCGTTTCGGTGATCTGGGCAACAATCTGGGCGGGAACTTGCTCGAAGTGGGACGGCTCCATGGTGTAGGCCGCGCGGCCCTTGGACATGGAACGGATGTTGTTGACGTAGCCGAACATTTCCGACAGCGGCACTTCGGAGTGCACGTTCGTCGTCTTGTTCTTGCTCTCGGTGCTCATGATTTTGCCACGGCGGCGCGACAGATCGCCGATGATATCGCCCTGAAACTCGTCCGGGGTGGACACTTCGACCTTCATGACCGGTTCGAGGAGAATCGGGCCGGATTTCTTCATGGCGTCCTGCACGGCGAAGATGGCCGCGAGCTTGAACGCCAATTCGTTGGAATCGACTTCGTGGTAGGAACCGTCGGTGATGTCGATGGCCACGTCGATGACGGGCGCGCCGTTGACCACGCCGTTGAGCAGCGCTTCTTCGATGCCCTTCTTGACCGCGGGAATGAATTCTTTCGGGATGTTGCCGCCGACGACTTTGTTCTCGATGACGATGCCTTTGCCACGCTCCTGGGGAGTCATGGTGAGGTACACCTCGCCGAACTGACCGCGACCGCCCGACTGCTTGGCGAGCTTGCCGTGGCCTTCGCCGACCTTGGTGATGGTCTCGCGATAGGCAATCTGAGGAGCGCCAGCGTTGGTCTCGACGTTGAACTCGCGCCGCATGCGGTCCATGATGATGTCGAGGTGAAGTTCGCCCATGCCGGCGATGATCGTCTGGCTGGTTTCTTCGTTGGTCTTGACCGTAAGGGTCGGATCTTCTTCCACGAGACGGCCGAGCGCGTCGCCCATCTTTTCGCGGTCGCCCTTGGTCTTCGGCTCGATGGCCATGGAAATAACGGGTTCAGGGAAGGACGGCGGCTCAAGTTGGATGTCGAAATCCTCGATACAGAGCGTGTCGCCGGTCTTGACGTCCTTGATGCCGACGATGGCGGCGATGTCGCCCGCGTACACGGTATCGAGTTCGTCGCGCTTGTCGGCCTGGATCTGGACGAGGCGGCTGATGCGGTCGCGCTTGTTCGAGCGCGGGTTATAAACGTTGGTGCCCTTGTTCAGCGTGCCGGAATAGACGCGGAAGAAGACGAGCTTGCCGACGAAAGGATCGGTCCAGAGCTTGAACGCGAGCGCGCAGAAAGGCGCGTTGTCGTCCGCGGGGGTTGGGACTTTTTCTTCGCGATTGTGGGGGTTCGTACCCACGGCCGGAGGAATGTCGAGCGGGCCCGGGAGATAATCGATGACGGCGTCGATAAGGAACTGGACGCCCTTGTTCTTGAAGGCGGAGCCACCGACGACCGGGATGAACTGGTTCGTGACCGTGAGGCGGCGGATGCCGGCCTTGAGCTGCGCGGTGGTCGGGGTCTTTTCCTCGAGGAAAAGCTCGCCGATCTGCTCGTCCTTGTCAGCGACAGCTTCAATGAGATCCTGCAGCGCCTTGGCAGCTTTGTCCTTCAGCTCGGCGGGAATGTCGACGAGCTCATAAGTGGAGCCGATCTTGTCGTGGTCGAGATACTTGACGGCTTTCTGGTTGACGATATCGATCTGGCCATGCAGCTGATCTTCCGCACCCCAGGGCATGATGATCGGCCAGGCATTTGCCCCCAGCTTCTCGCGCATCTCATGGATGGCGTTGTCGAAATTGGCGCCGACGCGATCCATTTTGTTGACGAACGCGATACGGGGAACGCCGTACTTGTTGGCCTGGCGCCAAACGGTCTCGGACTGGGGCTGGACACCCGCGACGCCGCAGAACACGGCGATGGCGCCGTCGAGCACGCGGAGCGAGCGCTCCACTTCGGCCGTGAAATCGACGTGACCGGGAGTGTCGATGATGTTAACGCGGAACTTCTGGCCCTCGTACAGCTTGAAGATGCCTTCTTCCTTGCGGGCCGGCCAGAAACAGGTCGTCGCCGCGGAAGTGATGGTGATACCACGCTCGCGCTCCTGCTCCATCCAGTCGGTGACCGCGGTGCCTTCGTGCACTTCGCCGATCTTGTGGATCGCGCCGGTGTAGAAAAGAATGCGCTCCGTCAGCGTCGTCTTGCCCGCATCGATGTGGGCGGCGATGCCGATGTTGCGCGTGCGCTCCATCGGGTAGGGACGCTTCGGCGAATTCGGGTTCTTCTTGCTCGGATCGACGGTGGCAGCGGCAGCCGTCTTGGTGGGAGTCATCGTGGAGGACATGGTATTAAGAAGAAGTGGATTAGTAGCTCGGAATTAGAAACGGAAGTGAGCGAACGCGCGATTGGCTTGCGCCATTTTGTGCACGTCGTCACGTTTCTTGACGGAATTACCCTGGCCGTTGGAGGCCTCTTTGATTTCGGAAGCGAGCGCCTTCTGGAGCGGCACGCCCTTGCGCTTGGAGGCATTACCGACCATCCAACGCATCGCGAGCGCGAGCTGGCGCTCCGGCGGAACTTCCATCGGAACCTGGTAGGTGGCGCCACCGACGCGGCG
>CAZZWT010000139.1:0-6553 GCA_964657775.1 uncultured Candidatus Methylacidiphilales bacterium
GCGACCATATCGCTGCGGAAGTTGAAGCGTTGCTCGATGGTCTGCGCGAGGTCCATGCGATCGAGGCTGTCGAGGCCCAGGTTTTCCAGCAGCATGGTCGGCTGCTGCTCGGCGTCGGTGAGCGGGCGCTTGAGTTTTTCCTCCAGAATTTCGCGCACGGCCTGCGCGGTCTCGGGCGTGATTTGGTCGAGCGGGATGTCGCGGCCCAGCTTCGGCTTGGGATAATCGAAGGTGCGCGGGCCGAAGAGGAAATGGTACGGGACGAATTTGGGCTCGGTGGTCAGGCCGCGGTTGTACCACTCTTCCAGCACCGGATTCAGCTTGTCGCGCGTGAGACCGGGGAGTTTTTTCAGGCGCTCGGGCGTGAGGACTTCGATGGTCATCTTGATCCGGCGGCGCGGCGTGAAGAAGAGCAGGTTGGCGGCGAGGATGCCGACGGCCTTGACGATTTTTTGCGCGAGGTCGGGCTCCTTGCCGGTGGGCGCGTAGGTGGTCATGCTGCCCCAGACGCCGACGGTGCGCACGAGCACGACGGTGGTGTCGGGCCGGCGCGTGAGGATATCGGGCACGGCGCGCGTGGAGCCAATTTGTTCCAGACCGTTGCGCTCGACGCGCCCGGAAGGATAGATGAGAAATTTGCCGCCCTGGTCGAGGCCCTCGACGACGGTGTTGATGAGCGGCTCGATCTGCTCGCGCGCCTCGGCGCTATGCGCGACCATGTCGGGCACTTCCAACGCACCGACGAAACGCATGAGTGGATTCAAGTGCGGCGGCCGATACATGAAGCTGACGACGAGGGGCCGCAGCGGGATTTCGCCGCCGATCTGTGTCATGACCAGCACCGGATCGATGTGGCCGGGGTGGTTCGGCAGGACGAGCGCAGGACCTTTGATTTTGCGCAATTCCTCAATGCCCTCGACCTCGATGCGATAGCGCAGCCGGGTGAGCGGGCGGCCAATGTAGCGGAGGAAAAGTTGGGCGGGAGTCATTTCTTGGAATCTACTTTTTTCTTGGCCTCGATCCGCGAAAGGAAGTGCGCATTTGCCAGATCGATCAACAGGAATACCAGGACAATCGGAAAAAAAAGCAACACTGCCCAAGGACCAAATTCTTTAACCAACCCGCCTGCGATGCAAATCGCACCGATAAAACTCCAGAGGATATTGAAGATATTGAACGGATGCATGACCGGGTCGAGATGAGGCGGTAGCTCGGCTATCGTCATTGCCAAAGTATGGATCAGCGGTTAAAGCTCAAGTACGATGAAAACATACGCCTGCATCATGGCTGGGGGAAGTGGGGAACGCTTTTGGCCGCTGAGCCGCATCGCGAAGCCGAAGCACCTGGTGCCGCTCCTGTCCGAAGTGACGCTGCTGGAGGAAACGGTGCGGCGCGTGGAGCATGCGGTGCCCGCCTCGAATATTTTTGTGCTGACGAATGCGGCGCAGATCGAGGGTTGCCGCGCCGTGTTGCCGCAACTCGGCGCGCATCAGTTCATCGCGGAGCCGGCGAAGCGCGACACGGCGCCAGCCTGCGCGCTCGGCACGGCGCTGGCGCACAACATGGACCCGGACGCGGTGGTGGTTTTTCTGCCGGCGGACGCTCTGATTCAAGACGCGGCGACTTTTGGCGCGCAACTGAAGCAGGCCTCCGCCCTGGCCTCGGTGCACGATACGATCGTGACGTTTGGCATTCGCCCGCACGAGCCCTCGACGCGCTTTGGTTATCTGGAGGCGGGGGCGGCGCTGCCGGAGAGCACGGCGCTTTGTCCGTTCTTCAAGGCGGAGCGGTTTGTGGAGAAGCCCGATGTAGAGCGCGCGAAGGAGTATCTCAAAACCGGGAAGTATTTTTGGAACGCGGGCATTTTTCTCTGGAAGGTGAGCACGTTTCTGCGCGAGGCGCGGCGCTCGAAGCCGGAGCTGGCGACGTTTATCGAGGAATTTCCGAAGGAGGGCGGCGAGGCTTATATCGCGGAGAAGTTCCCGTCGCTGCCGAAGATTTCGGTCGATTACGCGATCATGGAAAAGGCGGAGCATGTCGTGGTGGCCGAGGCGCGCTTCGATTGGGACGACATGGGAAGCTGGACCGCGCTGCCGCCGCACCTGGCGACGGACGAGCACCGCAACGCGACGCGCGGGCCGGTGGCAATTCACGATTCGCACGGCAATATCGTGGTGGCGCGGAAGCAGCTCATCGCGCTGTGCGGCGTGAAGGACCTGATTGTGATCGAGACGGATGACGCAATTTTGGTCTGTCATCGCGACGCGGCGGAGCAGATCAAGCACCTGCAGCCGAAGTTGCCGGATGGGGTGAGGTAAAGATCGCTTCCTGTCGTCCCCCAAGCGGGACGACCCGGGCAACGAAGTAGCCCGGGCCACCCATCTTATTAGAACGAAACTTTGATGCCGCCGTAGCCGGCGATGCTCGTCGCGTAGAAGCCGAGCGCGGGCTGGTAATTGCGGTCAGTCAGGTTCTCGCCGCGCACCCAGAGCGAGACGTGGTCGTTGATCTCATACGTCGCGCTGGCCCGTAGCGTGAAGTAATCGGGCGCCAATTCCTCCGCGCCGGAACTCGCATCGAGGTCGCGCCGGTCCATGATCCAGTTCCCGCCCAGCGTCATGGTCAACGCGCGGATCGGCTGCCACGTGCCGGTGAAGTTGATCGTGTTGCGCGGGCGGCGCACGAGTTGGAGTTGCGCCACGTCGTCCTCCGCGTGCAGGTAGGTGTAGCCGGCCTGCAGCGTGACGGAGTCGCACGGCTTGGCCTTGAGCTCGACCTCGAAGCCCTGCGTGGTGACCTTGTCGAGGTTCTCATTGATGAAGGAGTTGTCGGGGTTCTCCACATTCTGGATGTCGTTATGAATGTCGTTGTGGAAATAAGTGAAGCTCGGCGTCACGCGGCCATCCCACAGCGGTTGCTCCACGCCCGCTTCCCAGCCGAGATCGGTCTCGGGCTTCAGGTTCGGGTTGGGCAGGAACGGGCCGAAGAAGGGCGCGCCCGCCGCGTTGAAGACGTAGAGATCCTGCAGCGATGGCGGCGTGAAGGCCTGCGAGCCTGAAGCGTGGAACGTGGTGTGGGTCTGCTGCACCTCATACGACGCGCCTTGCCGCCAGGAGAACGCGCCACCGAATTCGGAATATTCGTCGAGCCGGCCGGAGCTGATGATGTTCAGCCCCTGGATCGGCTGCCACTGGCTGGTGATGTAGCCGCCGATGTTGTCATCGTGCCCGTTCAGGATGTTGCCCAGATTATTATCGTTGATATAGAAGTGGCGATTGTCGCCCTGCAGGCCGGCGGTCACGGACCAGTTCTTGGCGATCTGAAAATCGTTCTGCCAATCGACCGAGTCGGTGTTGATTTGCGTGCGCGCCTGCTCGCCCTGCGGCGAATCGCCGAAGGAGAGCAGTTGCTCGGCCTCGAACGGATCGTTGTTGGCCTGGCGCTGCTGGTCGCGCGTGTAGTAGAGCTTGGTCGAGTAGAAATCGGTGACCTTCGCGACCACTTCCGGCGACAGGTTCCAATCCTCGATGCAAAGGCTCGCGGTCGGATCCGGGAAAACGAACTCGTTCGGCGAGCTCGTGTAGGCGTTGCTGTAGGCGCTGTGGAGATCGACATAAACATCCGGCGTGATCTGGTAACCGAAATTGCCGCGATAGCTGGTGTTGCGATATTGCGAGGCTTGACCCGTAAAGCCGGGCGAGCCAAAGGGCAGCGCCGGCGTGCCGGGGCTGAGCGCGGGATAGATCGAATCCTGGCGCGTAGCGGAAACGGCGTAGTCGAAGTTACCCACGGCGCCGCGCGACTGCGCATTTTCGCGAAAGGTATTGAATGAGCCCGCCTCTTCCGAAACGGAGCCGACCGGCGTGGCGAGTCCCTTGCCGGAAAGCGTGACGAGATTGATCACGCCACCCATCGCGCCGCCGCCCTGCACCGCGGTGGTGGGCGTGCGCACGACTTCGATCTGATCGATATTATCGAGCGTGAGGTTGGCGAGATTATCGTCCGCGCCGGAGAAACCGACCGATTGCCGGCGGCCATCGACGGTGACGAGCGTCTGGCGACTCTCCATGCCATGGATGAAGACGGAAGTCTGCGTCCCCGGTGCGCCACTCGTCACCACGGCAAGGCCGGGCACGGATTGGAGCGCATCGGGCACGAGCGCGTATTTGTGGTCATCCAGAAACTGGTTCGACAGAACGCTGGTGGTCGTCGCGGTCGTGTCGACCGGTTGCGTGCTGCGCGTGGGTGCGGTGACCACGATCGTCGGCAACGTGACGACATCGGGTTGCGCCACCGTGGCATCGGCCGGCGATTGCGGGCTGGGGACGAGCGCAGGCGCGGAGCCCGATTTCGTTTCAGTCGTGCCAGAAGGGGCTGTCTTCTGCGCGGCAGGTGATGGGCCGCTCGAGGCCGGCACGGGAGCCGCTTTCGCGGGCGTTGCTGCTGGCGCCGGAGCGGGCGAATCGGTCGCGGCCCGGGTCATCCCCGAAGGAACGGCGGTGAGGAAAAATAGGGTGGCGAGAAGACGAAGCGCCTTCCGCCCTGACGGCTGAATGATCTGCATGTTGACCTGCTTTCTATCGGCAATGCGGCCCGCCCAGGCCGCGCTTTTCGGGTTGCGCAAGTCGCAGGCATAAAAAAGCCTTCGATCTTCCGCAGGGGGAGGAGACGAAGGCAACACGGCGCAAAACAACAGCCGAGGAGACTCCACTCCCATCCTGTCTGTGGCGAGACAGTCGCCCGGGCCACACAGCCCGGGACTTGATGAGCGCAAGAAAGCAGGTCTTCTGACTCCGGGGTCGTCCTACTCGTTCCGCCTTACCACGCCCGTGCGCAGTGGCTTTATGGAACTTTCGTCGCCCGTTACAGCGGCGCTACCGTGCCGGATTCACACCGGCTTCCCTATTCTCCTCTCACCGTGATGAGAGGCACTTTCCTGCGGGTTGGCCCCGCCGAGGCGGAGCGCTTTCAAAGAACTGAAATGGGGATAGAGGTTGCAGTTGCGTGCGTCAAGAGTTAACGCCGATTGACACCCGAACCGCCTCACTTTTAGCCTCACCCCAACTGCCAGACGTGATCGAACAGCACAGAGACTGAGCCTTTACCGTTAGGTCAGATTGACATGCAGATTACGTGGAGCAAAATAACCGAATGGTCAAGATCTCGGTCACGACTCTTTCAAGGAGCAAGGGCAAGTATCTGAAAATGGCCCACGAAGGTAAGAAGTTCGTGATCACGAAACGCGGAATACCTTGGGCAATTCTCGCTCCGCCTCGGCCTGAGGACGAATAACTCGCGGCAATCGACTCATTGAAGCCAGTTGGTATCGGCGTATCGTAGTCCATCCATCATGTCCGCCGCCTCCCTCCGCCTCCAAGCCCAGATCTTCAATCTGGGTGTGCAGACCAATCTTGTTTATCGCTGGAATTTTCTCCTGCGCGTCATCGTCAGCTTCATCCCGCTGCTCGGTTCGGTTTTTCTGTGGAGCGCGGTCTTCAGCGGACGTCAGGCTTTCGCCGGGTACACGTTCGACAGCATGGTGGCCTATTTCATCACGCTCATTCTCATCGATACGATGACGATGGCGAACGAGGACGATTTCCAGATCGCAGAAGACATCCGCGAGGGCCGCATCAACACGCTCCTGCTCAAGCCGATCAACTACAAGCTCTACCGTTTTTACCTCTACGCCTCCGCGCGCGTCGTCCATTCCGCATTTGCGCTGGTGCCGCTGGGCATCGCGATGATCTGGATCGGCCAATACTACCAGGGCCTGCCGTGGCTGGAGAATCTGCCGCTCGCGCTGCTGGCCATCATCGGCGCTGCAATGATCCAGTTTCTCCTCTGCTTCACGCTGGCGATGATCGCGTTTTGGATCCTCGATATCGGCAGCGTGACGTTCATTCTCTATTCCATCGAGTATCTGCTCGGCGGGCATCTCTTCCCGGTCGATGCGTTTCCGTATTGGTTGCAGGTGATCAGCCTGCATTGCCCGTTTGCCTATGAATTTTATTTTCCGGCGGCGGTGTTGATTGGGCACATCTCCGACACAAGTGCGCTGCTCACCGGCTTCGCTTGGCAGTGGGCGTGGATTGGATTTCTTTACGTGCTAAGCAACGTTCTGTGGAAGCGGGGGCTGCATCAGTATACAGCGGTTGGAGGTTGAAGTCGGGTAGCCCGGACAACTCGTTGTCCGCGTCGCACAGGCTCGGCGGAGAGACAAGAGGCAGCCTATGATGACCGCCTCTTGTGCCTCGATCGAAGTTTCGATCTCGGCACCCGGACAACAAGTTGAGACCTCTGCGAAAGTCGGATTATGCCGATTTGAGCAAGCCGGAGGCTTGCCATAACCCTAGCCGGTGGTTGAGGCCAGCAGGCCGACACCACCGGAATAAGGAAAAAAAGACACAACCCCGCAGGGGTTGCAGAACCGATTTGAGCGCCCGGTTTCGTCTCTGAGAAATTTCTGCAACCTCTTCGGGGACCTCTGCAAAATGCTCGCTTTAGGGTGCCGAGGTAGCCGCCGGGCTTGGTGAGCCGGGAGGCGTCACTG
>CAZZWT010000139.1:6563-8218 GCA_964657775.1 uncultured Candidatus Methylacidiphilales bacterium
CGGCTACCTCCGAGACTTTCCCTTCGGCGCTTCTCTCGGGCGTTCATGGCGAGGCATTCTGACTTTTGCAGAGGTCTCCTTCGCGGTTGTGACCTTTTTATTGTTCGGATACCGGTGGTGGCGACCGCTGCTGCGCTCTGACCACCGGCTACGGCTCTGTAACGCCTTCGCCGCAGCTGAAGACTTTCGCGGAGATCGCAAGTTGTCCGGGCTACCCGAAAGGGGCGCGAACAACTTTGGCAGGAGCTCATTTGCCCTCTAACCGGAGTGTGAATAACCTGTTCGTAAGGTTGGATAACTACTGCTTCCAAAACCGGTCTCTTTGCTCAACCATCTCCCTCCCCCACTTTCCCACGCCCATGATCATGCCCGCTTCCGAATCCACCAAACCTTCCGCCAAACGGAGGCGCGAGGCCGCCACGGCCGAGATGCTTTCGCCCACCGTGCTCTACAGCGCGGAGGCGGAAAAAGCGGTGCTCGGCTGTATGCTCGCGCAGCCCGAGGAAGTGATCAACGACGCCACGACGGAACTGCTCTCGCTCGATTTTTTTGTTCCGGCGCACCAGGAAGTCTTCAACGCGCTGCGCGATTTGTCCTCCAGCAACCAGGCCATCGACGTCATGACCGTGCATCAATACCTAACCGATCGCAAGATGGCCGAGGCGGTGGGCAGCCCCGGCATTTTGGCCGAGTTGCTCGTTGGCTTCGCGACGCACTTGAATGTCGGCTCCTACATCAAGATCGTGAAGGAGAAGAGCCTGCTGCGCCGGCTGCAGCAGGCGTGCGCGACGATCGTGCAAAGCATCGCCGACAATACCGAGTCGGTCGCCGATGTATTGGACCACGCCGAATCGACCATCTTCAAGGTGACCGATCTTGGCCTGACCCAGACCACCGTGGCGGCGTGCGACGAAATCGACAAGGCGATCAAGCTCATCGAAAGTTTCCAGAGTCGCAAGGGCCATCTCCAGGGCATCCACACCGGGTTCCATAAGCTAAACGAGTACACCTCTGGCTGGAAAGCGGGCGAAATGATCGTCCTCGCGGCGCGTCCCGGCGTGGGCAAGACGGCGCTGGCCATGACCTTCGCCAAACATGCGCTCGACCAGCGCTACGACGCGGCGACGGATGCCTGGAAAAAGCCGGGCCACGCGGTCGGCGTCTTCAGCCTGGAAATGACCAACGCGCAGTTGATGCTTCGTCTCCTCGCCTCGCACGCGAGCGAGCGGCTGCAGGACATCCGCCAGGGCACGCTGGACGATCATTCCATGCAGAAGCTGCGCATGGTCGCCGGTGACATGCGCGAATGGCCGCTTTACCTCGACGACTCATCGTTCCTCTCCATCAGCCAATTGCGCGGCAAGGCGCGCCGCATGAAGGACCGGCACAAGATTGAGATGCTGGTCATCGATTACCTCCAGCTCCTGAAGTCCGATTCGGCGCAGGCCAAGGACAACCGCCAGAACGAGGTGGCGGAAATTTCGCGTGGCATCAAGGCGCTGGCGAAGGAGCTGGAAATTCCCATCATCGTGCTGGCGCAGTTGAATCGTAAAAGCGAGGAGAGCAAGAGCGAGCCCGCGCTGCACAATTTGCGCGAATCGGGCGCCATCGAGCAGGACGCGGACATCATCATGTTCATCTACCGCGACGAGTAC
>CAZZWT010000140.1:0-8161 GCA_964657775.1 uncultured Candidatus Methylacidiphilales bacterium
CATAGGTGGTGCAAAGATAGCCGGTGGCCTGCGCCGCGATTTCGAGAAACTCGGGCTGGGGGATGAACTTCGACACCGTCACGCCGGGCGGCGGGGTCAGGTCCTGATAAACATGGCCCACGGACCGCACCTCGAAATCGAGTCCCTCGGCGCGCAAAATTTCCACCGCGGCGAACATATCGCGCGTCGGTTTCGGCTCGTTCGAGTAGGTCAGGATCAGCGGCTTGGCCGAAGGTTTCCTCGGCGTCGCGGGCACCTGGCGAAACGGATTATGCAGCACGGCCAGCGGCTGATCGGGATTCATCTTGCGATCGATCCAGGAGACGACGATCTTGCCCACACCGAGGAGCAGGTCGCTCGTCTTCGGCACGACGAGCGAGTTGTACCGCTGGTGATAAATGCAAACCACCTTGGGACGATAGGAAAGCGTGGCCACGATCTGGTCGACCAAGTCGAACCGGTTATGGAAATGGAGGATGTCGGGCCGCACCTCCTCGATGATCGGAGTGAGGCTGAAAAAGCAGTTGCGATTCCAGCGCAGGATCTTGTTGTAGATGCGATTAGCCCCGGCGTTTTCGTAGAAACCGTAATGGGGCCGCCCTTCCAGCTCGCCACGGAAACCAGGCCCGGCCCAACTGGCGAAGTTCTGCTCGTAATGCCGCGAATTCCGCGCCCAGGCTCGCACGATGTGGGACAGGCAGCCACCGCGATCCCACGTGCCGCTGAAATCGATTTGCAGGACTTTCTTCACGAGCCTCCGAGGCTGTCGTAAAAGGCCGAGAGGGTCACGCGCAAATCATCGGCCACCGTGCCAAGTAGGCACGCCGTAAGCTTCACTCGCACCGATGTAAAGGCAGTTCCCGAATGGACATCGGCGAAACACGAATGTAACGTTGACTTATGCAAATCCATATCAGTCCCCGCGATGTGAAGCTGACTCCGGCCATTCATACGTTTGTTGCGCAGAAGATCGAATCTCTCGAACATTTCGGTTTGAATCTGATCGGGGCCCATGTCGCGTTGTGGCACGACGATAAACGTGCGTTCAAGCATGCCTTTGTCGTGAAGATTCACCTTGCTCTCCCCGGGCCCGATATCCACGCCGAGGACCACGGCCACGATCTTTACCAGGCGATCGATATCGTGACCGAACGGCTCGCCGAGCAATTGCGCCACCGCAAGAGCAAGCTGGTCAAGGGCACGCGCGACAAGAGCCGCAAGGCCAAGACGAAACGGCAACTGGCGCTCGCCTAGGTTTAACCTCCCTCCTTCACAAGACCTATAGGGCCATGCGTCCTATAGGTCTTATTTTTTGCATGCCGCGGGCGGACCTCCCAAACGGCAAATGCAGCATTCCCATCGAAACTGCCGCTCGACAACAAAAGCGGCTACGGTAAAATCGTCGCCTCGTTGACATCATCCCTAATCATCCATCGCTTTGAGCACACCTACCACTCCCTCCGTCTACAACCGCGCCAATCCGTTCAAGGCCCGCCTCACTGAAAATTATTCGCTCACGGGCGAGGGCTCGAACAAGGATACGCGCCACATCGTTGTCCATCTGGGCGAGAGCGGCATCAAGTATGTGCCCGGCGATTCGCTTGGCGTGTTGCCCCGCAATTTTCCCCAGGCAGTGGATGAGCTTCTCGCGCACCTCAAGCTCGACCCGGCTGAAGCCATCGCCCAGCCCGCCGGCGCGATGCCGCTGCGTGAGTTGCTCATCACCGGTTACATCCTTAATCGCGTGAGCAAGAAGTTCGTCAAGGCCGTGCTGGAGCGCCTGCCCGAGGGCGAGAGCAAGACCAAGCTCGGCGAGATCGTCGCCAACGAAGAGGCATTTGAGGATTACGTCTTTACCCGCGATTACACCGATGTGCTGGCGGAATATCCGGTCTCCTTCACCGCGGCGGAATTCCTGCCGCTGGCGAACAAGGTCGCGCCGCGCCTCTACTCGATCGCGTCGTCGCCCAAAGCGCATCCGGGTGAAGTGCATCTCACGGTGGCCGTGGTCAAGTACCACACGCATGGCCGCGAGAAGATGGGCATCGCCTCCGGTTACCTCGCGCACGGTCAGGAGCTGCACAAGGACGAGCTGCCGGTCTACATTCAGCCGACGAAACATTTCCATATGCCGCCGCCGGATGCTGCCATGATCATGGTTGGGCCCGGCACGGGCATCGCGCCGTTCCGCGCGTTTCTGGAAGAGCGCGAAATCGTAGGCGCCAAGGGCAAGAACTGGCTCTTCTTCGGCGACCAAAAGCGGTCGACCGATTACCTCTACGAAAAGCAATTCGCCGAGTTGCAGGCCAAAGGCATTCTCACGCGCATTGACACCGCGTTCTCGCGCGACCAGGCGGAAAAGATCTACGTGCAGAACCGCATGCAGGAAAACGGCGCGGAGCTGTGGAAATGGCTGCAGGAAGGCGCTTACTTTTATGTCTGCGGCGACGCCAAGCGCATGGCCAAGGATGTGCACCAGACGCTCATCGCCATCGCGCAGGAGCACGGCGGCATGACGCCCGAAGCTGCCAAGGAATACATCGAAGTCACCTTCGCGAAGACGGAGAAGCGGTATTTGAAGGATGTGTACTGAGCCGACGAATCGCTTCAGTATCCGGAGCTTCGCCGACGGCGATCCGGTCGCGCCGATAACATCTTTGCTTCACGCGGCCTATCGGCCCCTGGCCGAAAAGGGCTTTCGTTACGTTGCCACTCACCAGGACGACGCGACTACGCTGCGCAGGCTCAAATCCGGGCGCGCTTTCCTAGCCGAAACGAACGGTGAGGTGGTCGGAACGATCACACTTTACGCGCCTTCAGCCGACTCGCCTGTCGCTTGGTATCGGCGTCCCGGCGTATACCGCTTCGGTCAGTTTGGCGTGCGACCCGATCTTCAGCACCAAGGAATCGGCCATGAAATGTACCTTTATATTGAGCGCCTCGCGCGTGATCTGGATGCGACCGAACTAGCCTTGGACACGGCAGAGGGGGCGACACGCCTCCGCGATTGGTATGCTCGACTTGGTTTCCGGGTGGTCGCATTCAATTCCTGGCCTCAGACGAATTATCGAAGTGTAATTCTCTCCAAAGCGCTCTGAGGAGCTGAACGTCGCGGCAGTTAAACTCGGCCCATTCGAGCGAACCGGCGCGACGGGGTGATCACTTCGGTTTAACTTCGCGATCCAGATCGGAACCGCTGAGATTTCGAACTACAGGTAACGCTCGACCTCAAGGCGACGGCTACCCTGGCGGGTCCGCTACCCCTGCAGCGTCGTATCCACGATGTAGTTGAGCAACCGCTTCCGCCCCTTCTTTTCGCGGATAAAGGCGCGGCCCGCATCCGACATGCGCTGGAGGCGCGCGTCATCGCTCAGCGCATCGGCTACGACGCGCTCGAAATGGTCACTCATGTAGGAAAAATAGAACGCGTGCACATCGGGCAGCAGTGGCTCGTGCACTTCGGTGAAGGACCAGCTCATCAGCGGCACCACGCCCGCGGCCGCCACCTCGTATTGCCGCCACGTCTCGCCGCCGTAACTCTCCACGCATACGGCAAGTTTTGCGCGGCTGATGGAGTCGATGTATTCCTCGAACGGAATCATTCCCGCCGCCACCTTCACGCGATACGTGCCGGCCAGCGCCTCGCACTTTTCGCGCACCATTTTGCGTAGGGGATTGTTCTCGTTGCCGCTGAGAAAAATATCGATGTCGCGATCCTTCATCGGGCGCGCGACCTCCACCAAGCGGGCCTCGTCCATGCACACGCTAAGCGGGCGCAGTTTGGCCTCGAACGGCTTGATCTTCTTTTCCGTGTGGAAATTCTGCAGCGGCATCAACGCACGCCGGTGCCAGTACATCAGGTCTTTTTTGAAGAAAAGCTTCGCCGCGCGCAGCAGGCGCAGGTCCCATGGAAAAACGTAGTGCCCATCACGCGAATCGACCACGGCGAGCGGCGTGCGGCTCTGCCCGCCGCGCACGATCCACGGCGCCCACCACGAATCGAGCCGCTTGTGTTGATAGGTGAAAAGCCGCGCGGCAAGACTCAGCGATGTGCCCACGCCCTTGTTGCCGGGCCAGGGCGAGCGATTGATGTTGTTCGCCACGACGAGGTCGAACTCCCCGGCATCGACTCGTTGGCGTAGCGCGAGCAGGCGGCGATATCCGGCCTTCTCGCTCTCGTTGCCCTCCGCGGAAACGAGCTCGATCTCAAAATCGGGATGATCGGCGAAGGCGGTCTGGTAGATGTGGCCAAAATCGAAACTGCTCCACAGGAGGAGAAGTTTGCGTTTGCGGGGCAGGATCGTCATGGCGGAGGCGGGGAATCGTCAGTGTGACGCCTCCGGAATCGCTGTCAATTCCACTCCGGCCTACTCGCGCACCACGTCGTCAGCCTTCTTGTCCTCGCGCAGCCCCTGGAAGGACGGATGCCGCAGGATGCCGTCCTCGGTCCACTCGGTAAACTGCACTTGGGCGACCAGCTTTGGCTTCACCCAGCGTGAATCGGACGCCTTCCAGCCCTTGGGCCGCCAGCGGCCGGACGGCTCCTGCACTTCTTCCACCATCGGCGTCTCGATCTCGAGCGGCTTCAGCTTGCGGTAAATCTCCCGCAGCGATCTGTCGTTGAAACCGGTGCCGACCCGCCCGGCAAAAATCAATTTTTTGCCGCGGTAATAACCGAGAATCAACGCGCCAAAATATTGCCGCGACTTCTTGGGCAAGGTGTAGCCCGCAATGACAAATTCCTGGCCCTTGTGAAATTTAATTTTGACCCATGCTCCGGAACGCCGTCCGGTTTCGTACGCCGAATCCTTCAACTTCGCGATGGAACCTTCCGCGCCGGCCGCATCCATCTTTTCCAGGATCTCGCCCGGCTTCTCAGTAAAAAAGAGCGAGGGACGGATGGGATCGACCGCTTTCAGGAGCACCGCTTCGAGATGCTCCTTGCGCTCCACCAACGGCAGCGCCCGCAAATCCTTCGCGCCTTCAAAAAGCAAATCGAAGACGTAGTAGACCACCGGAATCTTGGTCTCACCCTGGTTCTGCAAAAGCTGGAAGGAACTCCGGCCCTCCGTATTTAGCGCGCAGACTTCGCCATCCAAAATGCAGCTCTTGACCGGCAGCTTCGCGACCGCCTGCACCACATCCGGAAATCGCTCATTCAGCGGCTTTTCATTCCGCGACCAAAGCTCGACTTCCTTCCCATTCTTCACCGCCAGCACGCGGAAGCCGTCGAATTTCACTTCGTACAGCCAACGTCCATCCTCGGCGGAGGGGCGCGCGGCCACCGCCGCTTTCATCGGCTCGATGAATTTCAGTCGGCGCGTCGAGGCCATAGGGGCACGCGCCTACGCCGCCTTGCGGTGTTGTTTCTTTTCCGGCTTCGATTTCGCTTCGCTCTTGGAAGTCGTTTTGCGCGAAGTCACTTTCGAACCCTTCGTATGCGACAAACTTTCCTCCAGCACACTCATCAGGTCGATCACGTTGGAGGGCTTCTTCGCCGCCTTCGGGGCGGGATGGGCCGCCTTCGGATTCTTCACCTTTTCCTCGATCATCGCCATCAACTGCGTCTTGTACTCGTCCTCGTACTTTTCGGGATTCCACTTTTCCGTCATGCCATCGATGAGCTTTTTCGCCATGGCCACTTCCCGCTCGCGCGCGAGGCTCGCCTTGGGAAATTTCAACGAGTCAGCATCCACCAATTCGTCGCCAAAATGCATGATCTCGAGAATGATCGCATCGCCCTGCGCCTTGACGCCGGCCAGGTGCTCGCGCGTGCGGATGACGACTTTCGCAATGCCGATCTTGCCCGAGTTCGCCAGCGCCTCGCGCAGTAGGGCATAGGGCTTGTCGCCGCCTTTTTGCGGCTCGAGATAATAGGGTTTCTGGAAATACATCGGGTTGATTTCCGTCATGTCCACGAAGTCCATGATATCGATCGTCTGCGCTGCCGCCTCGAGATCGACTCGCTTGAAATCCTCATCCTTCAAGATGACGAACTTGCCCTTCTCGTATTCGTAGCCCTTCACGATCTCGTCCCACGGTACTTCCTTGCCGTCGGCCTCGGCGACACGCTTGTAATTCACCGGACTTTGGTCCGATTTTCGCAGGAGCCGAAACGATAGTTCATCGCGCCGCGTGGCGGGATAAAGCGCGACCGGAATGGTGACAAGGCCGAACGAAATGCTGCCGTTCCACATGGATCTCATGCCTATAGATTACACGCGTGACCCTGCGCCGCAAATTTGCGAATGCCGGAGATACGGCGTAGGCTCCCCCATGGCGACGAAGAAAACCACGCTCGATATAGATGGAAAATCGGTGGCCGTTTCGAACCTCGAAAAAATCTACTATCCCAAAGCCGGTTTTACCAAGGGTGAGGTCCTGAATTACTACATCAAGATCGCGCCGGTGCTGCTGCCGCATCTTAAAGGCCGCCCGCTGACGCTGAAGCGCTATCCGAATGGCGTCGATGCCCCCTTTTTCTACGAAAAGCAGTGTCCGAAGCCGCGGCCTTCGTTCGTGAAGACGGCCACCGTGGCGCGGCACCACAAGGAAGGCTCGATCGAGTATTGCCTCGTGCAGAATCTTCCCACGCTCGTCTGGGCGGCGAACCTGGGCGACCTGGAGCTGCACACATTGCTCTCGACGGCGCCGCACGTTCACCGTCCGCACGAAATCGTTTTCGATCTCGATCCCGGTGCGCCGGCCAACGCGGTGCAATGCGCGCAGGTCGCCCTGTGGATCCGCGAGATGTTCGCGAAGTTGGGGCTGGAATGCTTCATCAAATCCTCCGGCTCAAAAGGCCTGCAACTTTACGTGCCGCTCAATACGCCGACAACGTATGCGGAGACCAGTCCGTTCGCCAAGGCCGTGGCGCAAACGCTGGAAAAGGCGCACCCGGAGCTCGTCGTCTCCGACATGAAAAAGCATCTGCGCGAGGGCAAGGTGCTGGTCGATTGGAGTCAGAATTCCGAGACGAAGACGACCGTTTGCGTTTACTCGCTGCGGGCGAAGGAGCAGCCCTTTGTCTCGATGCCGCTCGAGTGGGCGGAGGTCGAGCAATGCCTGAAGAAGAAGGATACCTCGCTCGTCTTTTTCACGGCGGAACAGGCGATCAAGCGCGTGGAGAAAAAAGGCGATCTTTTCGCACCGGTGCTGACGTTGAAACAGAGCCTGAAGCAGGCGCTCAAGTCGTTTCGCTCCGGCGAGACGGAGCAGGGGACGAAGGTAAAACCGAAAGCGGTTGCGAAGCCGACGCCCCGCCTGCGCGGGACCGGCGACGGCTCCATTTCCGCCTACAACGCGAAGCGCGATTTCAAACAAACCGCCGAGCCCACCGGCAAAACGAAACGCAGCGGCAAGAAGCTTCTCTTCGTCATCCAAAAGCACGACGCCTCGCATCTGCACTATGATTTCCGGCTGGAGCTCGATGGCGTGCTCAAATCGTGGGCTGTGCCGAAGGGGCCGCAGACCGATATGGAAACCAAGCGCCTCGCCATGATGGTGGAGGACCATCCGTACGACTACGCGCGATTTGAGGGCACAATTCCTGAAGGCAATTACGGCGGCGGCACGGTGATGGTGTGGGACATTGGCACGTGGGAGAATCTGGGGCCGGAACCGCACGAGGGACTGAAAACGGGCAAGCTCCACTTCCAGCTCAACGGCAAGAAGCTGAAAGGCGAGTGGGCGCTGGTCAAGATGCACGGCCCGCGCGCCACCAAGGGCAACGAGTGGCTCCTGCTCAAGCACGGGACGGCGATGAAGCCCATCTCCGCAAAGCAGGACGACACTTCGGCTATCTCGGGCAAATCGATGAGGCAGATTGCCAGCGCGCATGGCAAGGTGTGGATCAGCCGCCCTGCTGCGAAGGGCGCGAAGCCGTCCGAAAAGGGCTCCTTCAAAAACCGGATGGCCCAACTGGCGCATCAGGCAGCGCATAAATAGAGGACAAGGACTTCGGCTTACCCCTCTGCGCAAGAAGCACTTAAGTCCTTGGAACAATCGAATAAACCAGTTGCTGATCCATAATCTTCGTGCAACTTGTCCATGCCGCAGCCGTCTTATCATTACCGAACTCCCACCGCTCCCCGCTTAGCCACACACGCTCCATGAATGAAGGAAAGATCAAATCCGCCGATAAAATTGCCGGCGATAAACC
>CAZZWT010000141.1:0-8141 GCA_964657775.1 uncultured Candidatus Methylacidiphilales bacterium
CGTGCAGACGAATCTGCTGAAGCTGATGGAGGAAACCGAGGTGCCGATGCGCAGCCAGACCGACCTGCAATCGCAGTTACAGGCGGCGATGGATTTCCAGAAGCGCGGGGGCAAGGTGAAGAAGGAGACGATCAACACGCGGCACATTTTGTTCATCGTTAGCGGCGCGTTCGACAAGCTGCCGGAGATCGTGAAGCGGCGTGTTTCGAAGAGCGAGATTGGCTTCGCCGCGCCGGCGCGATCCGCGCAAAAGACCGAGGAGATTTTGGCAGAAGTGACGACGCGCGACTTGATCGACTACGGCATGGAGCCGGAATTTGTGGGCCGACTGCCGGTGCGCGTGGCCTGCAGCGCGCTGGGAGTGGAGGACCTCTTCTCGATCCTGAAGCAGAGCGAGGGCTCGCTGATCCACCAATATGAGGAGGCGTTCCGCGCCTACGGCATCGAGGTGATGTTCACCGACGAGGGCCTGCTCGCGATGGCAAAGCTGGCCGCGGACGAGCAGACTGGCGCGCGCGGCTTGGTGACGGTGGGCGAGCGGGTGCTGCGGCCGTTCAAGTTCGAGTTGCCGGGTTCCGGCGTGCGGCGCTTCGTGGTGCACGAGGCGCTGGTCTTGAATCCCGAGGCGGAGTTGAAGCGCATTCTTTCCGACGGCAAGTACGAGGAGCGGCTGGTGATGGCGGAGATCGCCAAGCAATTCGCCGCGCGGTTCGAGGAAAAGCACGCGTTGCGGCTGGAGCTGGCGCCAGATGCACTCGAGGCGCTGGTGGACGGCGCGATGCAAAGCGGACGGAACATGCGCGACCACTGCGCGCTGATTTTTAAAGACTTCGAGTTCGGGCTGAAACTGATCAGCAAAAACTCCGGGCAAACGCGTTTCCCGATCGACCGCAGTGTGATCGAATCACCCGATCAGGCGATGAGCCGGTGGGTGGTGGCGTCGTATCAGCCACCAATGTGATTCTCGTTCCCAAATTTCATTTGGAAACGCAATTGTCAGCGCAACTTTGTTGCTCGGTAGGGAGCAGGGGAGGGCTGGCGCGAAGTAAAACTTCGCCAGGAACAAGACACGTTCCCAAGTGAAACTTGGGAACGAGAGGTCGGCACTACTGCCGTCCGCAGGACTATTTCCGCTCTTTGTGAATCGTGCGGCGGCGCAGCGCGGGATTGTACTTGAGGCGCTCGATGCGCTCCTGCTGCAGCTTCTTGTTCTTGGTGGTGAAATAACGGGAAGCCGAAAGGCCAAGCTTGCCGGCCTCGGTGCATTCCAAAATAACTTGTTCGCGCATGGGATAATCCTGATTTAAGTGGAGTTGGAGAGCCTACCGACCCGGCAATAGGGGTCAAGCCTCTAATTTGCTGCCGGAGTTGGTTCGCCGTAAGCGATCTTGGCCTCTTCTTTCAGGCGAAGCTTCCGTCTGTCCCGAGCCGCGTGCCAAAAACGAAGGATCTCGACGATTTGCTCCGTATCGTAAATCTTGTAGTAGATGACGTAATTGCCCAGAGGCATCTTGCGAATATTTGGTTCTTTGATCCAGACCCCATGTCGATTGGGTAAGGTTGTCAGCGATTGCGCACGCGCCAATAGCTTCTCATCAAAATCACCTGCTGCGATGGGATCGTCGGCTGCAACGAAGTTGCCGATGGATTTCAGATCGCGGAGGGCTTGCGAACTTATTTTGATTCGAAACGCCACTTCTTCATTTCCTGGCGAACTTCCTCGATAGTGTAAGACCGCTCTTCACGCGAGGAACGAAGACCTTCTTCTATAATCGCCAATTCCTCAGGATCAGTGGTTTCACGAAGCAAATCGATCTTATCCTGAACCGCATTGAGTTCATCCGCGGTGAGGGTCTCCAGCTCAGTGAGAATTTCGCTGACGCTCATAGGAAAAGCCTAGAGAGAAGCTCTTCCGAATTCAAGGCGCAAGCTCGTGCTACAGGTCTACAACTGCGGCCCCGATTTTTCAACGCTGCCGTCATTGCCATGCAACGCCTGGGCTCGAGCCAATTCCTTCTGCGCCTCGTCATGATGGCCGGCTTTGTCCAGCGCACTGGCCAGGAAGCTATGGGCTCCGGCGCTGTTGGGCTTCAGGGCAATCGCCGCTTTGAGGTTTTTGATCGCGGGCTCGTAGAGCCCGAGCTGGAAATCGGTGATGCCGAGGTCGAGCACGGCGAAGTCGTCGGTCGGGCTCAGGCTGACCGCTTTGCCGAAGGCCTTGCGTGCGTCGTCGTAGTGACCTTGCTGAAAGCGGGTCACACCCAAGTTTTCCCAAGCATAAAGGCAATCGGGGTAGGTCTTGAGGATCACCTCGTAGTCCACGGCGGCCGCCTCGTACCGCTCCTTTTTGAAAAAGTCGGCGGCCTCCTGGGCCAGCGGGCGCATGTCATCGGGCAGCGCGGGCTTGGCCGCCAGGGAACTCGCTGGCGCGGTGGTCGCGGTAACGCTCAGTGCCGCCAGAAAAACGAGCGAGAGCATGGCGCTATTCCGTGATGAATTCCGCGATCCGCTCCACGGCGATCTGGAGTTGATCCATTCCGGTCGCGTAACTGCAACGGACGTGACCTTCGCCACTAGCGCCGAATGCTGTACCGGGGACGACCGCGACCTGCTTCGCCTTCAACAGGCCGAAGGCGAATTCATGCGAGGTCTTGCCGGTCGACTTGATCGAAGGGAAAAGATAGAACGCGCCGCGCGGCTCGAAGCACGGCAGGCCCATCTGGCGGAACGAGTGGACGAGGAAATTGCGGCGCAGGCGATACTGCTCGCGCATCTCGATCATGTCCGGGCGGCCATGGCGTAACGCTTCCAGCGCCGCCTCCTGGCTGACAATGGGCGCGCAAAGAATGCCGTATTGGTGGATGCGCATCATGGCATCGATCAGCGGCGCGGGCGCGCACGCATAGCCGATGCGAAAGCCGGTCATCGCGAAAGCCTTCGAGAAGCCGTGCAGGAAGATCGTCCGCTCGCGCATGCCGGGCAGCGACGCGATTGAGGTGTGCGCCTCGTTGTAGGAGAGCTCCGAGTAAATCTCATCCGTGATGATGAGCAGGTTGTGCTCGCGACAGATCGAGGCAATCTCCTCCAGCTCCGGCCCGGTCATCACGCCGCCGGTCGGGTTGCAGGGGAAATTGAGCAGCAGCACCTTCGACTTCGACGTAATGGACGCGCGCAGCGCATCGGGGTCGAGCTTGAATTCGTCCTCCTCGATCGTGCCGATCGCGACCGCCTTGCCATGCGCTAGCGCGATGCTGGGGCTGTAGGAAACGTAGCACGGCTCGTGATAAAGCACCTCGTCGCCGGGGTTGAGCACGGCGCGCAGCGCAAGATCGAGCGCCTCGGAAACGCCGACGGAGATCAGCACCTCGGTCGCCGGATCGTACTCGAGTTTGTAATCCTTCTTCACGTACTCGGCGATCGCCGTGCGCAGCGTGAGCAGGCCCAGATTGGACGTATAGCCAGTCTTGCCGCGCTCGAGCGCATAGATGGCGGCCTCGCGAATGTGCCAGGGCGTGACGAAATCGGGCTCGCCGATGCCGAGCGAAATAACGCCCTTCATCGATTGCACAATTTCAAAGAAGTCGCGGATGCCGGAGCGCGGAATATCGCGCACATGGTCGGCCACAAAATGGTTGGGAATGGTCATGGGGACAGAAGTGATGGGAAGATGCACGGGATTGGCGGGACGCTTGGCCACGCGGTTTTAGGGGCTGACTTTGAGCCGCTCTTCGTTGACGGTTTCCTCGCGCAGCACGCCCTGGATCTTGTAGGCCTTGAGGCTGAAATGCGTCGCGGTGGAGAGCACGCCGGGCAGGGTCGAGAGCTTGGCCGAGACGAAGCCGGCGACGTCCTGCAGCGTGTTGCCCTCGATGAAGACGAGCAGGTCGTACCCGCCGCTCATCAGGTAGCAGGAGGAGACTTCGCGATACTGGGCGATACGATGCGCGATGCGGTCGAAGCCACCCTCGCGCTCCGGCGTGATGCGGACCTCAATGACGGCGCGGACCTGGTTGCGTTGCGCTCGCTCGTCATCGACGATGGCCTTGTAGGCGAGGATGACGCGGTCGTGCTCAAGCTTCTTGATGCGCGCCTTGATGTCGGCAGGCGTGGTGGCCAACTGGGCGGCCAGCGTCTCGTGCGTGGCGAGAGCGTTTTCCTCCAGAAGACGTAAAAGCGGGTCCATCGTTGGAGCCTACAGAAAAATGGTCGGATGTCGAGATGGGGAGAATTTCTGGCTCAAGCGATGACGGCTTTGTATTCATTATGCGTGCCGATCCAAAACCATGTCAGTCCGTCTGGCCGTTCCTTGGCCACCGCGCGAAAGTTCACTCCGACGCGAGCGGACCAGAACTCGCCCACCTTTTTCAAGCGAAGCGATTTGTGTCTTGGATCGGCCTTAAGAAGCTCGAAATTCTTATTAGCCAGCTTCTGCGTTTCCGGCGGAAGTTCCCGGTAATGAAGCCAAAACCGAGGCGAGGTGAAGTGATTCAAAGCGGTTTGCAACGACCGGCTTCAAAGTCTTCGTCGGCTTCCTTGCCCAAGGCGTCGAGCTTGCCGGATTTGACGTCGGCTTCGAATTCGCGATCCCACGCATCCGCGACAAACTCCTCAAACCAAGTGGTGAACTTGGTCAGTTCTTCCGGCGAAAGCTGAGATACGGCGCTTTCTAATTCCTGCACGCTCATGCGTCTAGTATAGAAAGAAGAACCAGATGAGACAAGGTCGGAAAAGAATGTGAATCAAGGCACCAAAAAAATCGTCAGCTTCTTGGGGCCGTGGGCGCCGAGGACGAGGATGCGCTCGATGTCGCCGGTTCGGCTGGGGCCGGTGATGAAGCTAAGGAAGCTCGGCCAGTTCGGCGCGTAGCGCTGGCGAGCGCCTTGCAGCGCGGTGGCGAGGTCGGGGACCATCTGGCTGCGTTGCGCGATGACGATGTGGTGCGGCGGCAAAACGGAAAGCGCGCGACCGCCGGCGCTTTGCGTGGTGACGAGGACGCTGCCGGTTTGCGCGACGAGCGCATCGCAGCCGGTGATGGCGGCGTCGCACGTTTCCAGATCGGCGACGGCGTAGCTCGGTTCCGTGAAGACGGTCGGCAAGCCGAGCTTCCCGGCAAATTCAGCGGCGAGAGGAGCGCGATGAGTGGCGATGCGTTTCCAGCCCTGCTCCGCGGCAATCGCGGTGAGTTGCCGCGCAGCTTCCTCCGCCGACGCCACGCTGCGGAAATCCGTTTTCAGGCCGGTGGAGTTCTTCGCAAAGAGCTCAATCTGTTCCGAAAGGCTCGCGCCAACAGGCGGCAGCCACTTGCGAAACGCGTCCGTGGTCGGCGGAGGTTCCTGCGCGTCGGCGCGGTGGGCGGGGTCGTAATCGACGTGGCCGTTGTGGCGTTGCGGCGCGGGATTTTTGAGCGCCTCGCGGATGCGGGCGAAGACGATGTCGCGTTGATCAGCCATTTTCCCCTGCCTTCTTTTTGCGCCAGTAATCGCCGAAACTTTCCTTGGCCGGCGCGGGGAAAGCGCGCGTTCGCGTCCAGCTTTGCAGCGGATCGAGCGGCGTGCCGTCGATGACCTTATGCAACGGAAAAAAGATCGCGCCCAACTTGCCCGCGAGGCGATAGAGCGCGGGCCGGCGCATCAGGAAAACGAACCCGGCGTAGAGCGGCTTCTCCCACCAGATCGGCTTTTCCGCCGCGGCGTTGCGCCGGTTGTGCAGCAGGTGATGGTGGATGTCGATGCCGACCGGACACGTCTCCGTGCACGCGCCGCAGAGCGACGAGGCCGAGGAGAGATGCTTGAAATCCTGCAGCCCGCGCAGGTGCGGTGTGATGATCGAGCCGATCGGGCCCTGATACGTGGTGCCATAGGAATGGCCGCCGACGTTCTTGAAAATCGGACACACGTTCAGGCACGCGCCGCAGCGGATGCAGTGGAGCGCGTCGCGTTGTTCGGCGTCGGCTAGCAGCTCGGTGCGGCGATTGTCGAGCAGCACGAGGTGAAATTGCTCCGGCCCATCGGACTCGTCCGGTCGGCGCGGGCCGGTGTAGAGCGAGTTGTAGCAGGTCAGTGCCTGGCCCGCGCCCATGGTGGCGAGCATCGGCAAAAACAGCGCGAGGTCCTCCAGCTTCGGCAACACCTTCTCGATGCCCATGACGGCGACATGAATTTTTGGCAGCGCGCAGGTGAGGCGCGCGTTGCCCTCGTTCTCCGTGATGGAAATCATGCCCGTCTCGGCCACGGCGAAGTTGGCGCCGCTGATGCCCATGTCGGCCTCGATATATTTCGCGCGCATGACGGCGCGCGCGATCATGGTCAGCGCCTCGGGATCGTTCGTCGGCTCCGAGCCGAGATGCTGCTGGAAGAGCTCGCTGATCTGCTCGCGGGTCAGGTGCATCGCGGGGAAAACAAAATGGTACGGCGCCTCGCCGCGCAACTGCACGATGTACTCGCCCAAATCCGACTCGAAGACCGTATGGCCGTCATGCTCCAGCGCATGGTTGAGGTGAATTTCCTCCGACGTCATGCTCTTCGATTTGATGATCGAGCGGACGTTGTTCTCCTTCGCGACCTGCAAAATATAATCACGCGCGGCATCGCCATTGGCGGCGACAAAGACTTTGGCTCCGCGCGCCTCGAGCTTCGCGATGAATTCGTTGAGGTAGGTGTCGAGGTGATTGACCGCGTCCCACTTGATCTCCGATGCCGCCTGGCGCGCCTCGGTATAATTCTGGTATTTGCCGCGGTTGAGATCGCGCACCACCTCGTAGCTGCCCAGCGCGCGGCGCAAAAAGGCGCGCAGCGTGACGTCCGACGTCACCTGCTTCACCGCGGCTTGGAATTCTTTGGCGTGGGCGATCATGCAGTTGCCTCCGCCATCCTGTAAGGATGGCAATCATAGAGCGAAGGGTTGACGCAGCAGCGTCTACCCTGGGTAGGCTTTAAAAAAGCAATCAACCCTGTAAGGGTTGAAGCGGGCTTTCCGTTGGTGCGTGATTCAACCCTAACAGGGTTGATTCCGCTTTCTAAACGTAACCAGGGTAGGCGCTGGTGCGCCAACCCTTCGCTGTAATAAGGCAACCCCTTTGGGGTTGCTCTGAGCAGCGAAGCTGCGCTGAAAAGTATAACTTGGGAATGACGGTAAAACTCTCCAAGAGCGATATGCTGCAAGCCGGAGGCTTGCCAGCCAATTAGCCGGTGGTCGAGGTCAGCAAACCGACACCACCTGAAAAACGATCGAGGGTTGCACCCCGGCAGGGGTGCCAGCCGCTGCGACCCCTGCCGGGGTCGGATTAGGCCGAACAACAAACCGATGGTGTCGTCCCGCGTCGCGGGACTCAACCAACGGCTAATTGGCTTTGATCCCTCCGGGATCGTGTAAAGACTTTCGCAGAGCTGTCCGCACGGGTTGTATCGTTGACGTGTTCTCATGTTTGCGCGAGGACCTCCGCCAGGTGCAGGCACTTCTTCGGTTTGCCCTGGTGCTCCAGCATGCCGGCGATTTGCATCAGGCAGCTTGAGTCGTTGCTGACGACATATTCGGCGCCGGTCTCGAGCAGCGAGTTGCATTTCACTTCGCCCATCGCGGTAGAGATCGTCGGAAACTTGACCGCGAACGTGCCGCCGAAGCCGCAGCAGGTTTTCGCTTCCTTCATCTCGACCAAGGTAAGCCCCTTGACGTTCTTGAGCAACTTGCGCGGCTGGCTTTCGATGCCGAGCTCGCGCAGGCCGTGACAGCCGTCGTGGAACGTCACCGTACCGTCGAAGCGCGCGCCGATGTCCTCGACGCCGAGCTTGTTGACCAGGAAATCGGAGAACTCCCAGATCTTCGGTGCGAGCTTCAGCGCATCGAAGTGGCGCGTCGTGCCCTGAAAAAGCTCCGGATAAAACACCTTCATCATCGCGCCGCAGGAGCCGGAGGCGCTCACCACCACATCGCAATCCTTGAAGATATCGAGCGAGCGCTCGGCCACCGCGCGCGTCTCATCCCAGTAACCGGAATTGAAAGCGGGCTGCCCGCAGCAGGTCTGGCCTTCGGGATAGTCGACCTCGTGCCCGAGCCGTTCCAGCACCTTCACGATGCTCACGCCGACCTGCGGATAAATCTGGTCGATGAAACAGGGGATGAAGAGCGAGACTTTCATCTACTTA
>CAZZWT010000142.1:0-8131 GCA_964657775.1 uncultured Candidatus Methylacidiphilales bacterium
GGAGAAGATCGTCGCGGCGGCGCAGGATCAACTCACGCGACTCTATCATGCGATGGGCGACGTCCATCCGAGCGCGGAAAAGGCGGCCCTCTGCTCGCGCCTATCGAGGCTGACCTTCGAGCAGTGGAACCTTGGCGCAGGCAAAACGATTCTCACCAACTCGGGCAGCGAGGCGGTCGAGGCGGCGCTGAAGACGGCGTGGCTCGCCACCAAGCGGCGCGGTGTGCTCGCCTTCACCGGCGGTTACCACGGCCTCGGCTACGGCGCGCTGACCGTGACGGGACGCTCGCTTTTCCGCGATCCGTTCACCGCGCAACTCGCCGACTTCGCGACGTTCCTGCCTTATCCTGATTGCCAGCATTGTCCCTTCGGCGCGATGGCCCGCGAGCCCCACGCCTGCCCGCCCGATTGCATGAACACCTTCACGGCCCGCGCGGAAAAGCTGCTCGCCTCCGGCACAATCGGCGCGATCTTGGTCGAGCCCGTACAAGGCCGCGGCGGCGAAGTGGTGCCGGCGAGCTGGTTTCTGCCCATGCTCCGTTCGCTCGCCAATCAATTCGG
Source organism: uncultured Candidatus Methylacidiphilales bacterium (assembly GCA_964657775.1). Lineage (GTDB taxonomy): Bacteria > Verrucomicrobiota > Verrucomicrobiia > Methylacidiphilales > UBA1321 > JABDGH01. The sequence continues at coordinate 562 of CAZZWT010000142.1, forward strand.
CGTGGTGCTGATCTTCGACGAAATCTACACCGGCTTTTATCGCACGGGCCGCCGCTTTGCCTGCGATCATGGGGGCGTCCAACCCGACATCGTCTGCCTGGGCAAAGCGCTGACGAGCGGTTTCCCCCTCGCCGCCTGTGTGGGCCGCGCCAAGCTGATGGACGACGCGTGGCCCGAGTCGACCGGCGAGGCGCTGCACACCAGCACATTTCTCGGCAATCCGCTCGGCTGCCGGATGGCGCTGGAATCCCTCGAGCTGCTGGAGGCCGAGCCGTGGAGTGAGCGCGTGGAAAAACTCGGCGCGCATCTCGAGGCGGGCCTGCGGCAATTGAAGGCGACCTCGAAACGCTGGGGCTGGATTCGCGGTCGCGGCCTGATGCGCGGCATCGAAGTCCTGCATGCCGACGGCATCCCCGATCCCGCCGGCGCCGGTCGCATTGTCGAGGCGATGCTGGCCCGCGGCATCATTCTCCTCAGCGGCGGCGTGGAGCAAAACGTCCTCTCCTTCACACCGCCGTTTGTGATAAGCGAGGCGGAGATCGATTTTGCGTTGGCCGAACTTGCTGCGGCAAAATTTTAGACGGGATTCACCTGAAGGACATGAGGTGGAATGCACGAAAAGCCTCAACTCCTGTCCCTCATGCAACTCCTGTCTACTCCCCGGCCCGCCAATAAATGACGATGTTTTTGTCGAGGTAGACCTTCTTCCACTCGGGCATGTCGCGGAGCAGGTCATTGATCCGGAGATAGGGATCGAGGAGCAGCGAATCATAGTTCCCCTTGTTCAAGGATTCTTTCCAGCCGGGCAACCCATTGTTCATGTCGACAAAGGCAAACACCGCTTTGTCGCCGTAGAAATCGCCGCGATCATCCATGCTCACGCGGAAATCGGGGCGCGCGTTCCAGAGCAGCGGTCCGGCGTTCCACGTGGTTGTCAGGGGGCGGTGAAAGCGGTCGGGGTGGTCCCTCAGAAAGGCCAACAACTGCGGCGAAACGTTCCCGCCTACCTTGATGTTGTGCCCGATCGGCGTCCGCACAAAAAGTAACGCCAGGATCACGGCGAAGAGCAAAGCAAGTCCCGCGTCGGCCCCGGCGCAGCGTTGCGTGATTTGGAAACGGCCCAGGATCCCGCGCAAATGCGGCCACCACGTGCCGCGCAGCGCTGCATCCAAGTGCTGTCCGACAGGCACCGCGGCGACAATCATCAAAAGGATAACATGACGCTGCGCCTTCAAGCCTTCGCACAAAAAGAATAGCGCGGGCAAGGCCGGTTCCCATCGCCAAGCCGGAGCGTCCTTGCGGAACCGACCTGCGATCACCGCGATCAGGATGAAGATGATCGTCAACGCCGACATAGTGGGCGTCGTGAAATTGGGCGGCAGATACTCCACCCAAAGCGCGGAACTTTTCAGGCCGCCGGTCGCCATATCAATCAGGTGCCGATGCAGAGACCAGCCGCATGGATTTAGCCAGGTCGCCAAGGCGCAGATCAGGGACAGTCCCATCCAGGGAATCAGCGGCGCCGCCTCCCCGGTCACACGCTGGAAGATGCGATCCAGTAACCGGCCTCCGATGGACAGCGCGAAAAAAACGAGCGCGGCCATGAAGCCGGCATGCAGATTGGCCCAGGCGATAAAGACGATGGGCAGGATGATCCAGTCGTGAAGCCGCGGCACGGTTTGGCGGCGCCACACTTCGACAACCAGCGCCATGAAGAGATAGGTGAACAGGACCGGCCGCGCGGAGAAGTGGATCTGCAGCGTGAGGAACGCCAGAGCGGTGTAGAGCAATACGGGGGAAAGTGATAAGCCCGATTGGAGGAGCGTGCGGTAAATGCCGAGCACCGTGGTGGCAAAAATCGAGAAACAAAACGCGCAGACCAGCGCCAGCCCACCCGCCCGGTAAAGCTCGCCCACCGTCGTCTCGAAGCCCCACTCGAAGTCCATCCACGGCTCGCCGGCGCGGTTCCAGCTCAGCGGATCGGTGTACGGGATGGCGCCGGTTTCCAGGATCGATTCCGCCGTGCGCAGATGCCGGCCGACACCGGGATCCTCGAAGATGCGGTTGGCTTCCACGAAGTCGGGCGAGGCGGCAAACATCCAAAGCTCGATGGCCAGGAAGAGGAAGAAACCGAAGCTGGGCAACCACCAGATGGGCTTCGTCGCGGACTCAAACATGTGCGACGTTAGGCGGTCTGCCTCGCCCCTGTCACCGCGTTAATGCGACGCCTGCGCGCTCGCCACCACGGAGGTAATCGTCGAGTAAACCGCGCCTACTTTCTGGCCGAGGTTAATCATCACACCGACCGCAACCAGCGAGATGATCGCCAGAATCAAGGCATATTCCACCAAGGTCTGCCCCAGCCGAGACCGATGCCGATGCGGGGCCATAGCCTTGAGCATCGAACGAAACATCTTCCCTTCGCCCGCGGTTTCCATCGCATTGACTTAACATGCAATGCGTTGAAAGTTCAACCAATAAACGATTTCGCACAAAAATATTGTTAGAGCCTTTTTGCTTTATCGGGACTTAGGGAGTAACGCATCCGGGAACAAAGCCACTTCTTCTCTCGAAATGCGAATCCAACCGCGATAGAATCTCATCCCCATGCCTTCCGTCTTCATTAAAACCTACGGCTGCCAGATGAACGTCCGCGACTCCGAGCAGGTCGCGCGCGACTTGGCCGGGCGCGGTTATGTAATCGCGGAGAACGAGGAGGGCGCCGATGTTGTGCTGCTCAACACCTGCTCGGTGCGCGACATGGCGGAGCAAAAGGCAATCGGAAAGATGGAGACGCTGGGCGGGCGAAAGAACAAACGCCAACATCAGGTCATCGGCTTTCTCGGCTGCATGGCGCAAAGCCGGGGCGCATCGATTCTGGACGAGTTGCCCGATGTCGACCTGGTTATCGGCACGCAAAAGTTTCACGAGACGGGCCATTACATCGACGACCTCTTCCGGCAGAAGCGGGAGAATCCCGGCGCAAAGCCGGTCCGCATCGTCGATGTCGCGGAGGAGACCGGTTCTCAGAATACGATCCGCGATCACCTGCTCGCGCCGAAGCAGATCAGCGCGTTCGTTTCGATCATGCAGGGATGCAACATGCACTGCACGTTCTGTATCGTGCCGAGCACGCGTGGGGCGGAGCGCTCGCGGCCGATCGCGGAGATCGTCGCCGAGGTCGAGTCGCTCGTGGCGCAGGGCGTGAAGGAAGTCACGCTGCTCGGGCAAATCGTGAATCTTTTCGGGCGACACGAGTTCCCCGCCGTGGACGGCCTCTCACCCTTCGCGCAGCTTTTGCGCGCGGTCTGCGCGGTGCCGGGCATCCAGCGTGTGCGCTTCACCTCGCCACACCCGATCGGTTTCAAGGACGATCTCGTGGCCTGCTTCCGCGACCTGCCGCAGCTTTGCGAGCATGTTCACATGCCGGTGCAATCGGGAAGCAACCGCATCCTTAAGGCGATGCACCGCGCCTACACGCGCGAGCGTTATTTGACGTTGATCGCGAAGCTGCGCGCGGCCAACCCGCGCATCTCATTCACCACCGACATCATCGTCGGCTTCCCCGGCGAGACGGAGGAGGACTTCCGCGACACGTGCGAGCTGGTGCGCGAGGTCGCCTTCGACAATGCCTTTATCTTCCGTTACTCGCCGCGCCGCGACACACCCGCCGCAACGATGGAAGGTCAGTTGTCCGAGGAAGTAAAGATGGAGCGCAACCAGGTTCTCCTGCGCGTTCTCGACGAGATCGCCGATGTGCGCGTGAAGAGTCTCATCGGCCAGGAGGATGAGATTCTCGTCGATGGCGAAAGCCGGACCAACGCGGCACGCTTCCAAGGTCGCACGCGGACCAACCGCCTCGTCCTCATCGAGGCCAATGAACGCTGGCGCGGGCAGTTGCTGCCCGTGCGGCTGGTGGAATCGACCGGCTTCACCTACTACGCCGAGCCGGTGCTGCAGCCGGAGACGGTGTAATGGAAACCGGGCCCCAACCGTCGATCGCGGAGCTCTCGCTGGCAATTCGAGAGCTGACGCTTGGGATGAAGTGGTTCCTGGGCATGTTCCTTGTCGTAGCCTCGGTTCCCAACGTTTTCACTTCGCTTAGCATCGTCCACTTTCAACAAATTTTTATGGATGCCCTGCCGGGCAAACCGTTGCCTGGACTCACGCTGATGTTCATTGAGTGTCATTGGTTCTTTCTATTCATGACATTTGTCTGGCCGATTGCAGGTTTGATTCTCCTATCGCGGAGCAACCGCGTCAGAGTTTGGGCGATCGGTGGCGTCATCCTTATTTTCGTGATTGGCTTACAATTTCTGGCGACCGAATTCGCGATGTTCATACCCATGATCGGGCTCGTGACAGGCATGTCGGGTGGTGATCCGTCGAGATGACCATGCGCATCCATCACGTCGCCATCATCGCGTCGGACTACGCGCGCTCGAAGGATTTCTACACACGCATCTTGGGGTTTGAGATCATCCGCGAGACCCATCGCGCGGAGCGGCAATCGTGGAAACTCGACCTCAAGGTCGGCGATGCGCAGATCGAGCTCTTCTCCTTTCCTGATCCGCCACCGCGGCCCTCACGGCCTGAAGCGCGCGGACTGCGCCATCTTTGTTTTGCGGTTTCTGATCTCGATAAGACGCGAGCCGGCCTTCTTGGCCAAGGCTTGGAGTTGGAAGAGGTCCGCCTCGATCTAACGACCGGTAAACGCTTCTTCTTTTTTCAGGATCCTGACGCGCTGCCGCTCGAGATTTACGAGGAATAGAGTCTATTCTTCCCAATCGGTAAACGTCCTCGTCGATGGATCGTAAAGTACGCTCCACGTCAGGTCTCCGCCGCCCAAAATGGCGACCCATTGGTCCCCCCAATTCTTGCAGTCGTTATCCGTGAGGTAGTCGCTGACGAAGCTGAGCAAAACGAGCTTTTTACCCTCCATGACGACTCCCACATATTGCCGTTTGTAAGCGGCGAGCCTCGGGGCCACATCGATAAGAAAGCTGTGGCCATCAATCACCGAGTCCGGACGCGGGTCGGTCTTTCTCGCAGTGAACTTTAAGTTGGTGCCGGTTTTGGCCGGACACGAATGGGGAAAGTTCGGCCCCGGTTGCTCCGGCTTTGCCGAAGTCCATTCCGCCAGGGCAGCCGGTAAATCGCGTTCAGCCTTGAGTACGGCCTCACGGGAAGGCGTCCACAAGGGCTGTCCTTGATAGTAGCCGGGAATTTCCTCGTGCACGCGCTCTGGGGTGAAAATCACTCCTTGAAATCCAGGGCCGCTGACTGCTTGCAGTTCGCGCCCTGACGCCATCACGGGCAAGGCGCAGACCAAGAGCGCGATGAGCACGGCGCCTTTCATTCCAAGATGGTAAGGGTTCGCTTTCCGGGACTCCACACAAACCGCCATGGTTTGGCGGCCCACACTTCGCCCGCGTAATCAATGCCGATGCGTGGTGTGCGCTTCACCTCGCGCGCGGGCACTTTCACGCCGCGATCCTCGATCCAGATCGCTTCCCCCACGAGCAGGTCGTGGCGGTTGTGGTGCAGCTCAATGCCGAGCGCGGTGCAGACGCGGCCCGGACCGCTCGCCCAGTCTTTCTCCGCAATGCCCTTGCGGCGCTGGCGCACCAACTCGTGGCCGGCCGTGATCTTCACGGCGCGCACCAGCACCGCCATCGGCGCGCCTGGCGGCCCGGTCACGATGTTGAACATCCGGTGGATGCCGTAGCAGAAGTAGACGTAGGCCGCGCCGCCCGGGGCAAACATGATCTCGGTGCGCGTCGTGCGGCGGTTCAGGTGGGCATGGCAGGCGGCGTCCTCCACGCCGCCGTAGGCTTCGGTCTCGGTGATCATGCCCTCGGCGTAGCCGTCCGCCGCCTGCACGCAGAGCACCTTGCCCAGAAAGGTGCGGGCCACGCGCGTGGGCCGGGGATCGACGTAGTCGGCGCGGGTGAGGATTCGGGCGGGCGGCATTTTCCAATATGCGCTAAATTACCAATCTTTTTAGCAAATTTAGCCAACGCAGCAAACGGTGCTAATCGCCGGCGGAAACTTCTCGCCTTTTTTCTGTCGTTTATTCCACCGAATCCGTCTAACAATTCCCTCCCCCTTATGCCCTCTCCCACGCACGCCATTTGGCCCAATCTCAATCCTGTCCTTGCCAACGAAATCATTCTCGCCGTCCAGAAGGGCAACAAGAAGCTCTACAAAACTGCCGTCGAGGTGATGGCGCCCCGCATGGGCGTTCGTGTTCCGTTGCTGCTCGAAATGCCCAAGAAGGAGCGTCATGCCATTTGGATCCAAATCCTCTCGCGGCCGGAGATGGAAGTGCTCAGCTTCAATCTGCTCTCCGCCTGGCTGATCGAATCGCAGACGCCGATGCTCTGCGCCTGGCTCGATTCGCTCGGCATCGAGCATGGCGACAATGGGTGCGCGGACAACTTCCCGGTCGAACCCGACAAGGCCAAGCTTCAGCAGGCGGTCGATGTCCTGCTCGAGAAATTTGATCCGCAGATCGTCAGCACCTACCTGCGCACCTTTAACCAGATCGACGAAACGCGCTGGGCCGGGCTGGATGAGATCATCAAGACCGACAAGCGGCTGCAGTTGAAGCGGGAAGCGGCGGCGGCGACGGCCTAGCCGCGCCGATGCCGGAGGTCACGGGCTACCGACCGAGGTCGCATGTAACCATTTGACGGATGGCCTTCGCGCCTTACCGTTAGTAGTTCAACCCAAAACGCAAAACTCATATGGCATATAAATACGAAAACAAACAGGAAGCCCTCCTCGCCAAGGTGAAGGGGAAGACCGGCAAAATCTCCGACAAGACCCACGAGGAGCACTTGAAGCTCTACACCGGTTACGTCAACAAATCCAACGCCCTGCTTGAGGCTTGGGAAGCGCTCGGCACGCCCGACCCGGCGGACGCCAAGGTGGCCAACCAGATCTCGTCGAAGGTCCGCGACATCAAGGTCGATCTCACGTTCGCCCTCGGCGGCCTGAAGAACCACGAGCTCTACTTCAACATCCTCGGCGGCGATGGCAAGGCGACCGGCAAGATCGCCGAGTTGATCGATCGCGATTTCGGTTCCTTCGATAACTTCAAGAAGGACTTAAAGGCGACCGGTATCGCGGCGCGTGGCTGGGCCTGGCTCGGCATCGATGGCGACACTGGCAAGCTGTTCAACTACATCGGCGATGCGCAGAACACGTATCCGATCTGGGGCGTCACGCCGCTGCTCGGCCTCGATGTGTACGAGCACGCCTATTACGCCGACTTCTTCACGGCCCGCGCCGGGTACATCGATGAGTTTCTGGCTCACGTCGATTACACCGCGGTCAACGCGCTGTTGCCGAAGTAAGACGATTCGCGCTGGAAGGCGTGATCACGAAAAGCCCCGGGGATGTTTCTCCGGGGCTTTTTGTCATCCAGGGTTGTGCGCCACGCCTTATTTGGCCTGCATTGCCACACCGGCCAGCGCCCCGGTCGCGACGGCCAGTCCGATATACTTCACACAAAACCAGGTGAAGTACTCCCAGATATGGCTGAGAAAATAATAGAGATCGCCGC
>CAZZWT010000143.1:0-8130 GCA_964657775.1 uncultured Candidatus Methylacidiphilales bacterium
CGTGCAGCAACGCGAGATAACAGAGTAGTGTGATGAGCGCCCACGTCTCCTTCGGGTCCCAGCCCCAGAAACGGCCCCAGGAATAATTCGCCCAGACACCACCGAGGATCGTTCCCGTAGCGAGGAGCAGTACGCCGATCTGCATGGCGCGGTAGATGAAGAATTGCACGTCGGCGATCGCCACGGCGTAACGCTTGCCCCAGAAGCTCAGGGCCAGCGCGATGTGGCCCAATGCTGCGGTCAACACAAAGGCGGCATAGCTCGAAACGATGGTAAGGACATGGATGGTCAGCCACATGTTGTTGCGTAGGACCGCGGTGAGCGGATTAATCGACGCATCGAGGATCGTCGGCTGCGAATCGGCGATGATAAGCGTGAGAATCGACGCAGGAAGTCCCGCGTAGAGGAAATAACGCTTGCGATAAACCGCCTCAAGAATGACCGCAAAGACCATGCCGATGAATGAGACCCAGATCACCGTCTCGTAGAGATCAGTCACCGGAGGACGGCCCGAAATGATAATGCGGCAGGCAAAGCCATAGGCCTCGAAGCCAAGCCCGACCAACACCAGCGCCCAGCCTAAAAGATATCCCGGCTTCTTCGCCCAGATCGCCGTGAACAAGAGTGCCAGCAACGCCACAAAATAGATGATCCACGCCCAGAGGAATGGCTCAACGACCATGAATTGATGCTCGAACTGGAGCGAGGAAGCCGAAGGGTAGTATTGTGGGGCGAGTGCGCGGAGAGATTCGACGACTTGCGGAGTAAGGGCGTTAAATTGGGAAGAATTGCCTGCTGTGTATTCTCGAGCCCAAGCAGAAATCTTCTCACCCGCTGTCTTTCGTGCGTCTGAATCATCACTCGCCTCAACGAGAACTCCATAGACTATCACCTCGCCGTTCTGTACTCGAATCAATGAACTCCATCGACCATCCGCCAATTTTGCATTCGGTACTACCGTCTCTTTTAATCCATCGACCAAATCCTGAAAAAGCTTCAGACGCTCGCCGAGATGCTCCGCTTCCTTTTGCAACGCGGTCAGTTGGTCTTCGTGCCCGGCCTGACGCAGCTTCTGCGATTCATCGAGTAGATCGAGCAAGGCCTGCTGGCTGATCAGTTGCTTATAGGAGAAGAGCTTCTTGTCCTCGGACAGGTTGAGCTTTTTCTTGAGCTCAAGAAAGTTGACCATGATGACGTCCTGCTCGTCCCAACCTTCCGGCTTGAACCAGAGGTCGAGAATGACTTCCTCCGCCGGAAGCTTCGTGCTCGCCGCGTTCGCATGACTGATCGGCAACAAACTGTGACCGCACAGAGTCAGCAGCATCTCCTGCGCAAAGGTCGTGAACGGCTTCTTACGCCCGTGGTCCTGCACCGCCAATGCCGCCAGCGCATTGGTATCGAGCCGCACCGGATCAGCACGCAAGGTTGCGGCACCCGCCATAAGCAATATGATGACGAAGCCCATCATCTTGAGCGAAGCGCAGCAAAGTCGAAAGATCAGTCCGGCAGGCATCCGAAAAGGCGGACGGAACTGATCCTTCGACAAGCTCAGGATGACTGAATTTTTTGGTACGTTCATTTTTTTGTCTCTTCTTCGCGTCCTGACCGTTCGGCGGCGGAGCGTTTAGGCATGAAATAAAACATCAGCGCAATGCCCGAGCAGATGCCGATGGAGCCAATCCATTTGAAGGGCCAGCCTGGATCGTACAACACCTGCAGCGTGGTTTCATTCAGGTTCTGCGGGTTCCAGTTCGCCTGCGAAAATTTGTAGTTCCAGCCCAGGAGCGAGCGCCAGAAATCGCCGGGGAACATCGCAGGCGAATTCATGTGCGCCGTGTCACGCACCACGCGGCCCGTGGAAGCCTCGTCGAAACGCAGGCTGCTGATGTAATCCGCCGGCGTCTCTGTACCCTCATCGCGCGGCACTTTGAAATCCTCCAACGTGATGGAAAACGTGAGCGGAATCACTCGCTGACCGAACCCGATTCGGGCAAAGTCGTGACCGTTAAAAAGCTCCCGAGACGTACCCGCCGGAATCCACTCCACCGGCCCACTCGTTCCGTCCGGCGCCACCAGGTGCGCACGAAGGCCGGGACGCAGGGAGGCGGACATCATCGGCGTCACCGTACCGGTAAACTCCTTCATCTCGCGATGCAGTTCCGCATGGGCCAGCACGCTATCGACCCGCGCCTCCCACTTCGACCAGCCGAGATGAATGGTATCCCCCTTGGCCGCCGTGGAGCGGGCCTCAATCTTTCCCTCGCGTTCCAGTTCATAAACAATCCGGCCTGGCTCCTTGGCCAACGCAATTCGCATGGCCAGCCCCTTCGGCATGGGCGGAGCAGCGGCGACAGACTTGAGCGTGGGTGGCGGCAACATCTTGGTTGGCCCGGTGATCTGGATCAAGGCGGCGGGATTGTTCGGCTTGTCGGAAAGCGAAATGGGCACCCCGTCCTTCATCGCAAAATCGGGCCAGAACTTCGCCACGCGAAACATGACCGGATCGCCGTCGCCGAGCATGTTGGCCCACTTGTTTTCCAATGCATGTAACTGCCATGTTTTCGAGACACCACTGGGAGACGCCATCCTCACTTCGAACTCGGTCGGCTTGCCCGGAATCGGACTCAGCCTCGCCACGTAACCGCTCTGCGCGTCACTGTCGGTATCGATGACTCCCTCCGCACCCTTGGCGAAGATCACCTGCGTTTCGCGAAACGGGGTTTCATCGCGCGGTGAAGCGGTGGGCGCAGGTTTTGCCCCTGCTTGCTTTGGCGGCGCGATCAGATGCGCTTCATCGAGCGAATCGACCAGCGTGATTTTTGCCATGCCGAAGAAATCAAACGTGTCGAGCCCCTCACCTGGCATTAGATTCGCAACCACGTCCTGGCCCATGCCCGCGTTAAGAAAATGGATGCCCACGCCCGGCGGCGCCACCGGGTCGGACGACTCCACCAGCGTGTCGTCAGGCACGAGATTCTCGGTGACGCGATCAATGACCAGCCTGAGATTTGATTTCTCCAGTTGAAGCGTGAACGGCTTTGCTTCCGTCGGAGGGTGCAACTCATCATTGAATGGCATCTGCCCGCGTACGCCGCCAGAGGTCTGGATGGTCAGGATTGTCTCGTGCATGAGGAGACGGCTTTCCGGCGGCTTGGTCTTGTCGAGTGAGACAAATGCCTCGAAGCCCATAATCTTGCCCAGCACCGAACCACCCAGCATAAGGATGATTCCCGCGTGCGTGACGACGAAGCCGAGGTGCTTGCGCTGCCAGGGCCAGCGGGTGAACGCCGCGCAAAACAGGTTCAGCGCGAGAACCAGCAGCCAGACCATGAACAGCGGGTTGTCGTAAATGTAATAACGGGCGACAGCCGTATCGAACTTCGACTCCATCACCGTGGCGAACGCGATGAGTCCCGCAATAGTGATCAGCAGAATGACCGCGACATTCAGCGACCCCAGAAGATGAATCGCTGCCCAGAAAACGGAAGTCTCGCGCCGCCGCTTGATCTCGGCACGACGCTGCGCTTCGGAGGTCGATTTGGGTTGAGCGGTCATGAAAGTCGGGAAGCGAGCTATAATCAGTCGCTATCCTAGCGGAACCAAGCGAAAATGCCCTTCAAATCGAGGTATAAGTCCGGCTTCCAACCTTCCTTGCGTATCAACTACTACGTAGAATGACCAACAACCATTTGACACTCCTCCCCGGGGTTCCGATAGTTACACATCGATTTCCCTCATGCACGCCCCCTCACCCGACCGCTCCATTTCGCCGAAAGCTCCCCAACCCCGCTATTATGAGGCGCTGCACCGCTTTGCCTGCTTCTGTGCCGGCTCCGTCCTCTTCCTGATTTGCATTGGCGGGATGGTGACAAGCAATGAAGCGGGCATGTCCGTTCCCGATTGGCCGAATACCTACGGCTACAACATGTTCTTCTTTCCATGGCAGGACTGGGTCGGCGGGATTTTCTTTGAGCATTCGCATCGCCTGGCGGCCACAGGAGTCGGCACTTTGACCCTTGCACTGGCGATCTGGCTTTGCTTTCAGGAACGCATTTGGCTGCGCTGGATGGGGGCGGGAGCGGTCGTCCTGGTCTTGTTGCAAGGCGTCCTGGGAGGACTTCGCGTCGTCTGGCATCTCGACTGGCTCGGCGTTCCCCATGCTTTTCTCGCCCAATCATTTTTTGTCTACACGTCGCTCATTGCCCTCTTTACATCGCGCTGGTGGATTGAGAAGGCCACGGGCACAAGTCCGCAACGCTGGACGGGGCGGGGCGCGCTGGTCTGTGTGCTCATTTTTTCCCAACTGATGCTCGGCGCGACCATGCGCCACGAACATGGCGGCCTTTCCATCAGCGATTTTCCTCTCGCCTATGGCCAGGTCTGGCCCAAGACCGATGCCGCGTCCGTTGAGCAGTACAATCTTGATCGCCTCAAACATCACGCCATGGCGACAAACGCCGTCTACATCAACATCCAGATGGCCCATCGCGCCGGTGCGGTGTTGGTCGTTCTCGCCATCATAGCTTCCACCGCGGCCATCTGGCTCACGCCCGATGTCGCGCCCATCCTTCGCCGCTGGAGCGCCGTCTGGGTCGGACTGGTCTTCGTCCAATTCCTTCTGGGGGCTTTCACCATCTGGACCAATAAAGCCGCCGACGTCGCGACCACTCACGTCGCCGTCGGCGCTCTCACGTTGGTACTCGGTGTGGTCCTTACAGCGATCAGTTGGCGTTTGCAATCACGAGTGGAACTTGCGACAAAGGAAGTTGCGTGAACCCCGTCTGCGCTCCCACCCCGGCCGAGTCGGTCGCCCACGAATTTTCGCTCGGCACTGATCTTTCCGAACTGACCAAAGCGCGCCTGACCGTGATGGTCCTGCTGACCACGCTGGCTGGTTATTGCCTTGCCTATCAGGGTTCCTTCGACTGGATCAAGTTATTTCATACGCTGCTGGGCACTGCGCTGGTAGCCGTCTGCTCCTCCATTCTCAACCAGGCGCTAGAACGCAAAACGGACGCGCTCATGCACCGTACGCAAACCCGCCCTTTCGTCACGGGTCGCCTGCCGCTTCGCGAGACGATTATCGTCGGCATGGTGCTGGGCGCGATCGGCCTCGCCGAACTCGCCTGCTTCGTCAACCCCCTGACCATGACGCTCTCCGTTCTGACGCTGATTATCTATGTTCTTGCCTACACGCCGCTCAAACGTTTCTCCGAAATCAACACGCTGGTTGGTGCGATTCCCGGTGCATTGCCGCCGCTCCTCGGGGCAACGGCTGCCACTGGCCATTTCAGCGTCGCGGGCTGGACTCTCTTTGCGATCCTCGCCTGTTGGCAACTACCCCATTTCTACGCCATTGCGTGGATGTATCGCGACGACTACCAACTCGCCAACCTGCGCATGGTCTCGGCCAACGACCCGACCGGCAAGCGCACCGGCCTTCATGCCGTCGTGTCCGCGCTGATCTTGTTGCCTATCAGCCTGCTCCCCTCATTGATTGGCCATTCGGGTGTTTTTTACGCGATCATCGCTGGATTGCTCTCTCTTGTCTTTATTGCCGCGGCCATCCGGTTCGCCCAGGACCCGCGCCGCGCCCGCACGCTTTTTCTGGCCTCGATCATCTACCTGCCTTTGATCCTGACCGCACTCGCCCTCGATATTCCCGTCCAGCATTTTCTCGGCTGGTAAAACTGGCATCCGCCCCTGCAGCCATCTAGCCTGGTTCTTGCTCCCCTCTCGCCGAGCATGCTGTTTTCACCGATTAACCTCCATCCACGTCACGATTCATGACCACGACCTCTCTTACGCCATCTTGTCCGACCGGCAAAACCGACCACGCCGGTGTTCGCGCCTGGGTCGATGAAATGGTCGAGCTTTGCCAGCCCGATCAAATCTACTGGTGCGACGGCAGCAAGGCGGAAAAAGAAAACCTCACGCGACAAGCGGTCGATGCGGGAATCCTGATCAAGCTCAACCAGAAAAAACTCCCCGGCTGTTACTATCACCGTTCCAATCCCAATGACGTTGCGCGTGTCGAAGAATGCACGTTCATCTGTACCCGTACACCGGACGCCGCCGGACCGACCAACAACTGGATGCACCCTGCGGCGATGTATGAAAAGCTCTACGGCATGTGCAAAGGCGCAATGCAGGGCCGCACCATGTATGTCGTGCCTTATCTCATGGGACCTCCCGGATCGCCGCTGACGAAAGTCGGCGTTGAGATCACCGACTCCATCTACGTCGTGCTGAGCATGCGCATCATGACCCGCATGGGACAGGTCGCATGGGACCAACTCGGCACGGAAGGCAAGTACACCAAGGGCCTGCACAGCATGCTCGACGTCAATCCCGAGCGCCGTTTCATCGCCCATTTTCCACAGGACAATACAATCATCTCCGTCGGCTCGAATTATGGCGGCAACGTCCTGCTCGGAAAGAAGTGTCTCGCGCTACGTCTCGGCTCTTATTTGGGCCGTATCGAGGGTTGGATGGCCGAGCACATGTTGATCCTCGGCGTCGAATCGCCTGCAGGGGAAAAGACTTATGTGGCTGCCGCTTTCCCCAGTGCCTGCGGCAAGACCAACTTCGCTATGCTCATTCCGCCGGAGCAATATAAGGGTTGGAAAATCACGACCGTGGGCGACGATATCGCCTGGATGCGTCCCGGCGCCGATGGACATCTTTACGCCATTAATCCCGAAGCCGGTTACTTCGGTGTCGTGCCCGGCACCAATTATAAGTCGAACCCCAACGCGATGATCTCCATGTCGAAGGACACCATCTACACCAATGTCGCGCTCACGCCCGACGGCGATGTCTGGTGGGAAGGCAAGGATGGCGAACCACCCGCGGAATGCCTCGACTGGAGGGGCAATCCCTGGACACCCGCCTCCAAGGAAAAAGCCGCACATCCGAACAGCCGCTTTGCCGCCCCGATGCAGAACAATCCCGCACTCGCGCCTGAGGCCAACGATCCCCAGGGCGTACCGATTAGCGCGATCATCTTCGGTGGTCGCCGCGCCACGACCATGCCGCTCATTTTTCAGGCCTTTAACTGGATTCACGGCGTCTATGCCGGGGCCACCATGGGTTCCGAGATGACGGCCGCTGCTGCGGGCACGGTCGGCCAGGTCCGCCGCGATCCCATGGCGATGCTGCCATTCTGCGGTTACAACATGGGCGACTATTTCCGCCACTGGCTGCGTATGCGCAAGATGCTCAAGCGTCCGCCGAAGGTTTTTCACGTGAACTGGTTTCGCAAGGGCGCGGACGGTCGGTTCCTTTGGCCCGGTTACGGCGAGAACATGCGTGTCCTGAAATGGATCGTTGATCGTTGTCGCGGTCGCGTTCCCGCCTACGAAACTCCCGTGGGTTGGATGCCCGAACCAGGTGATATCGATATGACTGGCCTGACTGAAAACCCAGCCGATCTCGAAGAAGCGCTCTCCGTCAATCTCGAGGAATGGAAACGCGAAGTCCTTTCGCAGGATGAACTCTTCTTTCGGCTCTATTCCGACCTGCCGAAGGAGCTGATCTTCCAGCGGGAATTGCTGATCTCACGTCTCTAATCCGAGATAGCCGTCGCGGGCCCTCGCGACGGTGCCTTCCTGAGTAGGTGGATCGCGCAGTCCCTTGCGCGGGTGTCTTTTGCGCGAAGCTCACTGGCACAGCCCGATAACTATCACTTACCAAATCCGTCATCCTGAGCCTGTCGAAGGATCAGCTTCCATTGACTTCGCAAAATCACCGGAGGCTGATCCCTCGACAAGCTCGGGATGACCGGAGCATGATCAAGATGTGCTCCCTGAACTCCTCACACCCATCCCCGGCCCGCGTTCGCGCGAACTGGCGGTGGAGTTGCGCGCGCATGAGTCGCGAAACGTCACCTATGTCTCGGCGGGATTTCCTGTCTTCTGGGAACGCGCGCAGGGCGTGAATGTCTGGGACGTCGATGGGAACCGTTTCCTCGATCTCACCAGCGGTTTCGGCGTCGCCAGCCTCGGCTATACGCCAGAAAAGATCGTCGCCGCCATGCAGGACCAAGCCGCGCGCCTCTACCATGCCATGGGCGATGTCCACCCCAGCGCGGAAAAAGCGGCGCTCTGTCGGCGGCTTTCACAACTTACC
>CAZZWT010000144.1:0-8118 GCA_964657775.1 uncultured Candidatus Methylacidiphilales bacterium
CGAATCAAAGAGATTGTCGCCGGCCACCACGACCAGGTCGTCCTGCACCTTTTCCTTGGTGATGACGAGATGGATGTCACCGATGGCGCCGAGCTTGTCGGCGTCGCTGGTTGAGCCGTCGTTGATGATCTTGAAATCAAGCGCCGTCTTTTCCTTGCGATATTTTTCGGACCAGGCGGTAAAGTGCGAGACGAATTTCTGGTTCGTCACGATGAACATCTCGCCCAAGTCCTTGACGGAAGCGAGGTGATCGATGATGTGCTCCAGCATTGGCTTGCCCGCGACGGGCAGCAGCGGCTTCGGCTGGTTGAGCGTGAGCGGGTAGAGACGCGTGGCGTATCCGGCAGCGAGGACGAGGACTTGCATAGGTGTCTCTTTTTAACGGCTTCGACGGGAAGCGCAAGACTTTGAGATGTGACGCGCGTTGTTACCGCGTCGCCTACATCGCTTTAAGAGCTTCTTTGACGAGCTCTTCCACCGTCGTCTTGGGCTTCGCATCGCGGATGGCGCGGACGGTCTTGTGCGCCTCGGCCTGCTTGTAACCGAGTGAGATGAGCGCGAGTACGGCGTCGTTAACATGCGTTTCCTCGGGCGAGAGGCCCTGCGTCGCGGACGCGGCTTCCCATGCGGCGGAGACGCCGACCTTGTCGCGCAGTTCCACGATGATGCGTTCGGCCGTCTTCTTGCCGACGCCCTTGATCTTGCTCATCGCCGCGATATCGCCCGCGACAACGAGGCCGCGGAACATGACGGGCGAGGTGCCGTTGAGCACCGCAAGCGCAAGCTTGGGACCGACCCCGCTGACGTTGTTGACGAGCAGAAGAAAGAGGTCGCGCTCTTCCGCCGTGGCGAAACCGAAAAGGATGTGGGCGTCTTCGCGAACAACCAGATGGGTGAGGATCTTCGCCTCGGCGCCCGGTTGCGGCAGGCGGTCGTAAGTCGAGAGCGGGATGTGGACGTCGTAGCCGACCCCGGCGACCTCAATGATAAGCCGCATGGGCAGGACTTCGATCACGGTGCCGCGGAGGTGGGAGATCATCGGGCGAAGTGTAGCACCGTTTGCTGCGTTATCTAGAATTCCAATATTTTTAGCAAATCCAGATAAACTAACATCATTTTGAAAACCTACTTCGGCGGCGCATTCGTGGCCGGCGGAGTGGCTGCGGGCGCGTTCGTCGGCAAGAGCTCCTTCGGGATCAACTGCAGCGAACTCGTGTTCAGAATGCCGAAGTCGCCATCGGAAAGCGCGAACACCGTGGGCTCGCCTTCCACCTGCGCGGCGTGGCTGCCATCGGGCAGCGGCGCGCCGATATGCAGCACCACCGGCGACGGCTGATCCGCCAGCACCGAAATCGAAAGCACGGGCTTGCTGAGTCCATAGGCCGGCAGCACCGGCCCGAGCCACGCCTTGGCCTGCAACTGGCAGAAGAGGCTCGCCTGCGTGTTGGCCTTGTTCGTGTCAACCATGCGGTCCTTCACATTGGCCGGCGTCCACGTCCCGCCCTCGCTGCGGTTGAGCACCACGCCCAACTCGGAACCGGTCGTGATCGTCATGGTCTTCACCGCTTCGCGCTTGAGGTTGATCACACGCGCATCGCGGAGATCGAGATTGCTCGGAGCCAAATAATCGAACGAGTTGTCCGGCACGGTATAAATAAACGGCTCGGCGGAATTGCGGACGTAGAGCAGCTTGTTCTCGGCCTTGCCGATGAGGAGCGTCAGCCCGCCCTTATACTCCGGCGTCTCGATCGTGATTTTGCCTTGCGGCTTGTCGAGGCCGAACGGTTTCAGGTCGCTCGCGGAATCCTTCAGGACCGGCGTGGTCTCGAGCTGGCTCAGCTTCGCCAGCATGTCGGTCGATTTGGTGAGGTCGGCTGGGCCCGCGGCTGCTCCCACCGTGCTCCACAGCGCCTTATCCGAATGCACCTCGCCCTTCTTCGCGCCGAAGGTGTACGCCACTCCCACAGCCTTGTTGGGATCAAACGGCAGCACGTGACGATCGCGCACGTTGGGCAGCGCTTTCAACAAGTCATCCACGCTGCTCTTGCTCAGCGTAAACACGGAGCTCGACTTGAGCCGCTGCGCGTAAACCTGGTCGGTCTTGTCCGACACCGGGCCGCCGATTTGCAACACCATCGGCTCGCCCTGCTTCATCGTGATGGAGATGGTCGCAGTCGGCGTGGTGAGGCTGTAGGCAGTCAGATTGGTCGCGTCGTCAGTGACGAAATCGACCGCGCGCTCGCCCAGGAGTTTGCTCAGCAAGGCCTGGATATCGGTCTCCGACGCGCGGGCCACGAGCGGCAACTGTAGCGTCCACTTCCCGTCCTTGAGATCGACCTCGCACTGCTGCGCGGGCGTGGTGGGTGTGTCGGCAATGCGCGTGGCGATCTGCGTCACATTTTCCACATTGAAGTCGAAAACATTGCGGCTGCGGAAATCGGACAGGTCCTTTTCCAACAGGTCCTTGATCGCTTTCGGGATGATTCGCACAGCTTCGCTTTTGCGTTCGGACGCGCGCGAGTAGACGCTGTCATTCAGTGCCATCTTACGGCCGACGAGCAGAATGAACTGCTTGGTCTTGGTGTGGATGACGATGCGCTCCGCCGGCGGGATGAGACCCCATTCCTTCAGGCTGGCCGCGTCCTTGTCGGAGTTGCCATCGACCTGGATGAGCCGTTGCGGCTGCGTGAACGCAATCTGGTTGATTAGGCCATCAATGGTCGCGCCATCGGCGGGCGTGTTGACCGGCTTGCGAATTTCCCAGTGACCGTCGGTCTTCTCGAAATAAAAGAATCCGTGCAGGTTGTTCAGTTCAACCGAGATGACTTCATCCGGATTGAGCTGCTGAAAAATCTGCGTCTCCGCCTCTTCAATGCCTTTCGTGCCGGGCAACCTCTTGTCGACGAAGGTGAGGTAGCAGAACAACCCCACGGCAATGGCGAGGTAAATGTAAGTGGAGCTGTTGCGAAACATGGCGGTGCGACTCGTTACTTGCGGCGCGAGAACCAGGTGGCGATGCCCAGCACCAGGGCCGCGCCCGGGATGAAGAAGCCGGCGCACCAGACGACGGTGCGATACGAAATGGGGCTGAGCGTGACGCCGTACTGCTGCGGCTTCTTGGGCGCGATATCGAGCACGGCGTTTTTCTTCACCAGCCAATCGATGCCATTCGTGAAGAAGTTGGACGTGACCTCGTTCGCCGTGTCGTTTTGCAGGAACTTGGCTGCGCCGACCGCGACGATGCGCGTGGCAAACATCGTCGCCTTGGTCGCGGGATCGGTGGTCATGCCGCCGTCATACTGCGCGGCGACGGTGATCGGGCCGGGGAAATCGGTCACTTTGTTATAACTCAGGTCGCGAACCGCGGTCGGAATCGCGCCGTTCTTGGGCATCCAGCCCCACGCAGAGGCATCGGTCTGGAGCAGGAACTGCGTCTTCGATTGCGCGCTGGGCTGCGAGGGATCGGTCGGCGGCAGCGTGATGGAGCGCATATCGTAGATGAGCATCTGCAATCCCGACTGGGCGAACTTCGTCGTGATCGGCTGGGCAGCGAAACCGCCCTGGTAAATTGCCGCGAGCGGCTGGGTGATCAATGCCCCGCTTGTGGTCGCAATGCGATAGAGCACGATATCGTCCTCGAACTTGATGCCATACTTCGCCAGGACATCATCAAGGCCGCTGCTGAAATAAGGATCGAGCAGAATGAAAAGCTTGCCGTTGTTCGCCAGGTATTTGTCGAGCGCCTGGGCCTCGATCGCCGAGAAGGCAATCTGCGGCCCGGCGACGACAACCGCATCGGCATCGGCGGGGACTTCGCCCTTTTGCGCGAGGCTCAGGTTTTCCGCTTCGACGTTGTCGTTCTTCAGCGCGGCGGTGACGAAGCCGTAACCTTGCGCGGTGTTGGAATCCTGGATCGCATGCTCGCCGTGGCCCTGCGTGAAGTAGACCTTGGAGGCCTTGCCCTCGATCAGCGCAAGAATGGCGCCCGTGATCTGCTGCTCGCCCTTGAATGCGCCGATCTGGCCATTCATCGGGTTGATATCGAACAACTCCTCCTGTTTAAGGAAGCGCGGCGACTTGTCCTTATAGGAGAAAATCACCAGGTGATCGTTGCCGTCAAAGTGGAGCTTCTTCTGCAGCTCGACCGCGCGGTTGGGATCGTACATCTGGTCGATCTTCTCCACGACGACGTTCTTGCCCGCCGCTTGCTGGTATTCCTTGAGCAACGTCGTGACTTGGTCCGCTTGCGGACCATCCGCCAGGAAGGTATAGATAGTCAGAGGCGAATCGAGGCTCTTGAGGACATCGTGCGTCTTCGGCGAAAGCGTATAGAACTGGGAGACGGAAAGGTCTTTGTGCTCGTAATGCTTGAAGCCGACGAAGTTGATCATCCCCACGATGAGGACGGCCAGGATGAGATTGATGATGCCCTGCCGGCTGGCGCTGCGGCGGGAGGAACGGGCGGAAGGGTTATCGGAATTCATAGCTGGATGGACGCGGGCTTAGCTTTGGAGACGACGGCCTTCGAGAATGGTCTTGGTGAGCAACAGAATGAGCGCGGTCATGCTCACGTAGAAAACGACCGTGCGGGAATCGAAGATACCGACGACGGCGTTCTGCAGGTGTTCCGGCAGCGAAACGTAAGTGATCCACGCCAGCGTGTTGGCGTCGGTATGCTGAAACCAACGCACCATGGAAACGCCGAAAAACGCGAGGACAAAGGCGAAAGAGAGAACCGCCGCGATGATCTGGTTCTTGGTCAATACCGAGCTGAACACGCCGAGCGCGATATAGAAGCCGCCTGAAAGCACGATGGTCATGACCGTCATGGCGATCTGGCTCCAGTAAATCGGCGGCTCGGGGTTGGAGAAAATCTGCAGGCAGATCAGGTCAAGCGCGATGGGCAGCCACAGGATGATGAAAAACGTGAGCGAGCCGAAGAACTTGGCCAGTACCACGTCCCACTCGCGCACCGGGGCGGTGAGCAGCATTTCGATGGTGCCGAGCTTAAACTCCTCGGAGAAGACGCGCATGGTGATGAGCGGCACCTGCCCGAGCAGTAGCAGCCAGAAGATATGCCAGGTAAAGAAAATCTGCATGACGCTCTGTTCCTTGTAATTCGCGTCCATGATTAAATGGAGCAGAATGACGAAGAACATGCTTTGAATCAGCGCGCTGCCGAAGAGGACGACGTAGGCGACGGCGGATTGAAAGTAGCTGTTTAATTCGCGTTTATAGAGGGTCCAGAATGCCATAGATAATTCCGTTGTGATAATGGAGGCGCTTGCGCTAATCCCGACTAATCCTGCGTCAGCTCGACGAAGGCTTCTTCCAACGTGGCCTTGCGGCGCGAGAGCTCGCGCAGCGGCCAGTTGTTCTGCTTCACGACGCCGTAGACCGCCTCGCGCACATCGGCGCCGGGCTCGGCGAAAATCTGCGCGTGAGTCCAGTCACCATCGCCGGGGAGTTCAATCTCAACATCCTCGACATTGGCTACGGCTTTGAGCTTTGCCACCACATCCGCGCCATGTGCCTTGACCTCGAGCGCGATCGATCCGCCGCCACGCACCAGCTTGGTGAGATTGGCCGGAGTGTCGGAAGCTTCGATGCGTCCTCGATTGATAACAAGCACGCGGCTGCAGGTCAGCTCGACCTCGGAGAGAATATGGGTCGAAAGCAAGATGGTGTGATGCTGACCGAGATCCTTGATCAGGTCGCGCACGGCTCGAATCTGGTTCGGATCCAGACCGATGGTCGGCTCATCGAGGATGAGCAACTCGGGCTCATGCACCATGGCATCCGCGAGGCCTACGCGCTGGCGATAACCCTTCGACAACGTGCCGATGATTTTGTTTTCAACATCCTTGAGGCTGCAAAGCTGCTTCACCGTTTCGACGCGGTCCTTGATCTTGCGCCCGGCAACTTTCTTCAGCTCCGCGCGGAAGCGCAGGAATTCGTTCACGCGCATGTCGGTGTAGAGCGGCACGTTTTCCGGCATGTAACCGATGCGTTTGCGGACTTCGATGGAGTCGGTCACCACGTCGTACCCGCCGACGCTGATCTTGCCGTCGGTGGGCGGGAGATAGCCGGCGAGGACCTTCATGGTCGTGCTCTTCCCGGCGCCATTCGGCCCGAGAAAGCCGACGATCTCGCCCTTCTTCACACTGAAACTGATGCCCTGCACCGCGCGAAAGCCGGAGTAGGTCTTGGAGAGATTTTCAACTTCGATCATAAAACAAAAGGGAGCGGTCCAAATAAATTAAAACGCCGCCATAAGAGAAAAAGTAATTGCTTCCGGTGTCAAGTTTATCGCAGCCTGACCCGTGCTTTCTTTCACATTTTTAATCATGCGCAGGATGTCTTCGATAAAGATAGGGAAAGCTTCCCCGTCATGAAAATTATCGCCATCGCCAACCAAAAAGGCGGCGTCGGAAAAACCACTACGGCGGTGAACCTCGCCGCGTGCCTGGCTGAATCGGGACGCGAAACGCTGCTCATCGATCTAGATCCCCAGGGCAACGCGAGCAGCGCGGTCGGCCTCGCCACGGAAGATGGGCGCAGTCTTTTTCCCGTGCTCACAGATGAGACCGGAACCCATTCGCTCGCGGAGCAAATTCAGCCGACAGCGTTCGAGCATCTGCATGTCGTCACCGCCGAACTCGATCTGGCCGGATGCGAAATTCAACTCGCGGCCGATGAGCATCGCCTCACCCGCCTGCGCCGCATTCTGGAAAACTATCGCGGCAGCGGAACGAACACGGAGTTCGTGCTCATCGATTGCCCACCCTCGCTCGGCGTGCTGATGACGAACGCCCTCGCCGCCGCCGACTCCGTGCTGGTGCCGCTGCAGTGCGAATACCTCGCGTTGGAAGGGCTGGCGAAAATCCTGGAAATGATCGAGCGCATCAAGGGCATCAGTGGCAACGCGGCGCTGCAACTGGAAGGCATCGTGCTGACCATGTATGACGCGCGCACCAACCTGAGCCACGAAGTGGTGAACAGTGTGCGCGAGGCGCTCGGCAAAAAAGTTTTCGAGACGATCATCCCTCGCTCGGTCCGTCTGGGCGAAGCGCCCAGCCACGGCCTGCCGATCATCAACTACGATCCCTCCGGCGCGGGCACACAAAGTTACCGCGAACTCGCGCGGGAGTTTATTTCCCGCCAAAACTGACGATTCAAGGAAGTAGAGATGGAAACGCTTCCTCCCCTGCCGCCGTTCAATTACCACGGGCACCTGCCCGAGGGCGTGCATGAAACGACGCTCAACGAATTGCGCGAGCGGCTGGCCTTCAACCCCCACCGCGTGATGCTGTGGGGTCGCCTAATGGTCTTTATGGAATGGGTCGTCGCGACCCAGACGTTTTCTTACGCTTACCTCGACGGCGGCTACATCACGCGCAAGGCGCACCCGGAAGACATCGATTTGATCCTGCAGACTCGCTCCGGTTACGGCATGGAAGCGTTCGCCGCGATGGAGCCTTTTTTCGCCATGGGCATGGACGCGATCCACGATAAGTACGCGGTGCATCTCCATTTTTGGTGCGAGGGTTTTCCCGGTGGCGTGAGCGATTTCCGCCGTTTCTTCCAATACCTGCGCCCGCAGGATGCCGCGCCGCTCGGCCTGAAGGAGGGCGCGAAGAAAGGCATCGTGCGGATCAAGCTATGAGCGCCGCCTACCCCGATTGGTCCAGCCTGCTCAAGCGCAAGGCGCAGCTCGTGCATCAGCAGATCGCGGCGATGCAGCGGCTTGTCTCCGAATCCGGCGGCAACGAGGACATGCTGGCGAAATCGTGTGCGTCTTATTACCGGCTGCTCGATGAAATTTACGACCAGGATATGCCGGTGGCACGTGCGCTTGATCGCTCGGATCTGCTGCTGCACCTCGATGGCGAAGGGCTGACGGCGAACCCGCGGCTCTCGCTCGTGACGTCGATCATGGGTGATGTGCGCAAGCAAGTCGGCACGATGATCAAGACGCTCGTGAGTTCATTCAGCGAAGGCGTCGATCTGCCGCGTGAAATTGAGCTCGGCCTTAGCTCCTTCGCGCAGGGCAGCCTCTATTTAGGCTTCTCGTTGCCCGAGCCGGCTCCCGGTTACGTGGCCATTGGGGGCGACCCG
>CAZZWT010000145.1:0-8093 GCA_964657775.1 uncultured Candidatus Methylacidiphilales bacterium
CGGGACGACAGGAAGCGATGTCTTCGCACTTACTCGGCAGATCGCTTCCTGTCACTGCGCCGAGCCTCCGCGACCCGGGCAACAAGTAGCCCGGGCCACCCCCCGAATGACGCAGCTGAGCTTCAGTGAACCGGATTGGGGCCGGGCTGATGGAAGACGTTGGCCACGGCCTTCGAGAATGAGTTGAAGGTCACCGGTTTCGAGACGTAGTTCAGCACGTTCAGCTTCCGGCATTCTTCCAAGTCGCGCGGGTCGTTCGATGACGTCATCACGATGACCGGGGTGCTGCGGAGTTGCTCACTCTCGCGTACTTGGCGCAGCAATTCCAGTCCGCTGACGGAGGGGAGTTTAAGATCGAGCAAAATGGCGATGAGACTTTGGGCCAGGGTGGAACCCTGGGGTCCAGTCAGAAAATCGAGCGCCTCGCGGCCATCGCTGATGAATCGGACCTGCTGGTCCATGCCGCTTTTGCGCAACTGCCGTTGCAGCAATTCCTGATCGTCCGGGTTGTCTTCGATGACGAGGACGCGGACCGGATTCTCTCCCGGATTTGATTGTCCCATGGCCGTACTATGGGGAGCTTTTGCTTAAAGGGAAGTCCGCGATTTAGAGGCCAGCGCGAATTCTCTCGTTTCCCCCATCTTATTTCATAGCCATCTCGCAGGAGTAGAAAATGACCGCTGTTTTCGAGCCAAGCGATCAGGTTTTTGACAAAAGCGAGTTCAAAAATTTAGGTGAGCCTGCAACCCCCAAAGGCGTGGACAGGAGCGCGTTGCCTGTGGGATGGCTACCCATAGCACTTGGGATCGAGGGAGCCGTCACGCTACCCCGCATGGGTCAATTCAAACCAAAAGCGGCTGCCGACTCCCTCCTCCGATTTCACCCCGACCGTCCCGCGCATGGTCTGCACCGCTTTCTTCACGATGGCGAGTCCGACGCCGGTTCCGCCAAAGGCCTTGCCTTCGTTGACCTGAACGAACATCGAGAAAATACGCCCCTGGTCGCGCTCCGAAATTCCGATGCCGTTGTCCTCGACCCACACGCGGACGCGATTGCCGCCGATGTTCTCGCCGCGCACGCGTACCTTCGGCGCCGTGCCGGCCGGGACGAATTTCACCGCGTTGCCGAGCAGGTTCGAAAGTACCTGTTGCAGCGCCGCCTCGCGCCCGAGGACCCGGGGCAGCTTCGGATCAACCGTCACGGTGGCACCCGGCGTCGTCAGCAATGAGTCGCGCTCGACGATGGCGGCGATCATCGGCTCCAAATCGAACGGCTCGAGCGGCGTCTCCTCGCGCGAAATCCGCGTGTAGGCCAGCAAGTCCTGGATCAGCTTATCGAGCCGGATGCCCGCGTTGCGGATGCGCTCCAGGTAGGTCCGGCCCTGCTCGTCGAGCTTGTCGCCGTAGTCCTCCAGCACTGCTTCGGAGAAACCCTGCATGGCCCGAAGCGGCGAGCGCAAGTCGTGCGACACGGTGTAGGAAAACGCCTCCAGTTCGGAGACCGCCTGTTGCAACGTCGTCGTGCGGTCGGCCACCTTCTTCTCCAAATCGGCGGAGTAAGCCTTCAGGGCCGCCTGTGCCTTGCGCACCTCGGTGGCGTCGTGAAAGACCACCACCACGCCGAGCACTGTTCCGCGTGCATCGCAGATCGGCGCCGCCGTATCCTCGATCGGCCACTCCTCGCCCGTGCGCGATTGCAACAGCATGTTGTGCGTCAGCGCGAGCACCTTCTTGTCGCGCAACACCTGCAGGACCCGGTCTTCTGCCCGCACGCGAGTGGTCTGGTCCATGATCCGGAAAACGGAGGAGAGTGGCTGGCGCAGCGCTTCGACGTTGGTCCATCCGGTCAACCGCTCCGACTCGTGGTTCATCAGCACCACGCGGCCTTCGGGGTCGGTCACGATGACCCCGTCGCCGATGGAAGTCAGCGTCACGCGCAGCCATTCCTTCTGGCTTTCGAGGTCCGCCTCGGAGCGGGCCAGCTCGGTGTGGCGTTGCTCGATCGTGACAAGCGCGTCCCGGTAATCCTTGGCTAATGCCATCATCTGCAGCCGGACGACGTAGGCGACAGTGAGCGCGAGCAGAATGACCAGCGCCACGGCGCCGAAAGCCAGCCCGCGTTTCATATGCTCCACCCGCTGCTGGCGGTCGTCGTGCACCGTCTCCTCCACATCGGTGAACCGGTCGAATTTGCCTCGGATGTCGTCGATGATCGTCTTGCCTACAAGAACCCAGTCGGCGTTGACCGGAATATTGTCCTTCTTGTGCGCCACGACGGTGCGGGCATGCGCGAGCCACGTGTTCTTCGCCTCGGCGAGGCCCTCGGCGCGGAGGGCCTGTTCCGGGTTGTCCTTGACCAAAGTCTTGAGCCGGGCAAATGCGCCGTCGATCTGCGCCACTGTGTCGTCGTAGGATCTGGCGAAAGCGGGATCGCCCGTCAGCAGGTACCCACGAACATCGTTCTGGGTGCTGACCACCAAGTTTTCGCAGATGTGCGTTTGGGCCAGGACCTGGTAGGAGTGGTTCGACAGTTTGACGACCTGAAGGAGTTGGAAGATGAAGACGAGCAACAGCAGCGCGGTGAAGAAAATTATCCCCACGGGCCAAAGGATGGCGGAGCGCAGGGTGCGGGAAAAGCGGGCAGAATCGGAAATCAGGGTCACGTCTTGTCCTTCCATCTGCTGGCGGCGATGCCGGGCAGCCATTCCAAAATTAAGGCCCGCGTGGTTGGATGACAACCCGGCGCGGCCAGCTTACGCAATCGTCATCAACCCCTCGGCGCGGCCAAAACGTCCGGCAGGCGGACGGTCGCGGGCTTGATCACCATATCCATGCAGGGCTCGCGCACCGGTTCAACCGTGTGCGCAACCGGAGGAGCGTGGGGGGCGGGAGAATTCGGGTTGAGCTGCGCTTGTTCCTGCAGCTGCGGCTGAAGCTGTACCCGGATATTCATTTGTGGCACCGGAGGAGTTGGCGGAATTTCCGTGCGCCCTACTTCCACCACGGTGACATCGACCTGAATGCCCTGGAAGCAATTGGTCGGACCTTGAAACGAGCCGGAAATCGGCGCGACATTTTCCGGGTTGCGCGAGACGCCGACTGTGACGTGCTGCGCACCGGTCATGATGCCCGACGTCGGGTCGAACCCCTTCCATCCCGCGCCGGGCAGATAGACTTCCATCCACGCATGGGTGGACGCGCCGCCTGCCTCGGTCGCCTCGCACTGCATATAGCCGCTGACAAAGCGCGCGGCCAAACCCCAGCAGCGGCACGCCTCGAGCATGAGCGTGGCGAAATCGCGACATGAACCGCTGCCTTTTCTGATCGTTTCCGCAGGGGTCTGCACGCCAGCCTCGTCTCGCCGTGTGTATTCAAAATTACGGTTAATATGGGTGTTTAAAGTCTGCAGCAGGAAAATGGTCTCGATCTTCTCGCCCGGCTTCCAAAATTGAGTCAGCCATTCTTTCAACGACGCAACATCGCGCGGATAGAGGATGGTCATAAACGCCGTCAACTCCGCCAGGCTGTCGGCATCGTAAACGAACGGGTAATTGACCGCGCTATCTTCCAGAATGAAGTCGAGTGGGTTCGTGTCGTATTGGTGAAGCACCAGTTCGCTGTAGAAACTGAGCTCGGATGCCATCTCGTTGAAGTCAACCTTCGCCAGGCAATTGCCGTAAACGTCGCGCATCCAGCGAATGGTGTGCGCCGCCGGGGAAATTTCCAGGACGGAGCTCTCGATATGGACGTCGTGACCCTCACGCGGGCGGATCATGATCTTGTGTTGCCCGATCCGCACCGGCTGGTGGTAGCGGTAGGTCGTGCGATGCTGGATACGAATTTTCATGTGAGGGATGAAAAGAAGGTACACCGATTCTGCCGCCGTGGGCGGAGAATCGGGCGAGATCGGCTAGAGATTGGTACGCCCGCCTGCGGCCAGCGCGGCGACACCGGCGACGATGCAAACGCCCCCGACGATGGGCGGAATCGGAACGCTATGCGTTTCCTGGTGATTGATTTCGATCGGGCCCAGCTTCGCGTCCTGTTTGGTCTGCGTGTAGGTGAATCCTTGATACACCAAGGCGAGGATACCGATTGCGACGAGAATAATGCCTGCGAGTTTCATGAAAAATCCTTTTTGTTCGTGTTATCGTGAAGCTTGACGGAGTAGCGCTCGCAAATGGGATGCCATCTGATCCGATGTCATCGTAACGCACTACTTTAAAACGACTTGAGAAAGATGGTTCTTAGCCTAATTAGCTGCGATTAATATCTCGCCATCGCATTGTGCACGCCCCATATGCGAGCAGTTGCTTTTCGCACCCAGTACGCAAGCCGAACGCCTGCGATATTCCAAGGAATAAAGGACGGTATGCGGAATACACCTTGAAACATATACCTAGCTCAACTAACACAAGGTTATGTGGATACGTTTTTCGAGTAAGCCGCTTTGCCCGTTTCTATTTCTGGGCTTCTTACTTCCGATCCTCTTGCTCGTCCTTGGCATCATTGGCGCGCAGGCGCAGGCTCAACCGCCGGCGGATACCGCAGCTCCCGCTCAGACCACGACGCCAAGTACGACCGCGACCAGCACCATCACCACCGACACTGCTTCCAGCACCTATCAGCTTCAGCCCTACGATCTCATTGATGTTGATGTTTACAGCGAAGCCGATCTACACAAGCCGGCGCGTCTCGGGTCCGATGGCACCGTGCTGCTGCCGCTCATCGGCAGTGTCAAGCTGGGCGGCCTCACCGTGGCCGAGGCGACCGACCTGATCACCAAGAAATACGCCGCAGGGTTCGTAAAAAATCCAAGTGTACTCATCACCGTGCTGCAATACCGCAAGAGCACGTTCTCCATTCTGGGCTCCATCGGCAAGCCCGGCATGTACGAAATCCCAGAAGGCGCAACCGTCAGCATCGTCGAGGCGGTGTCCATGGCCGGTGGCTTCGGCGCCAACGCGGCGCAGAACGCGGTCATCGTCAAGCGGACGGTTGATGGCAAACCGACCACGCTGCGCGTCCGGGCCGGCGACATGGCAGCCGACCCCAACGTCGCGCCCTTTGAAGTGCAACCCGGTGACGCGATTCTCGTCACCCAGGCCGATTTTCAAAAGAGCAGCTTCACCATTCTGGGCCAGGTCGCGAAGCCCGGCCTCTTTCAAATTCCTGAGGGCGCGCAATTGACCATCATCGACGCCATCTCCATGGCGGGCGGGTTCACGGCAACGGCGTCGCAGAACGACATCGCGGTCAAGCGCATGGTCAAGGGCAGCCTCGACATTCTGACGGTCAAAGCGAAGGACATCATGCAGGATCCGAACCTGGCGCCATTTATCATCCAGCCCGGCGACAGTATCACCGTCCACTATCGCAGCAGCAGCTTCTCGATTCTGGGGCAGGTGACGAAGCCAGGCATCTACGACATTGAGGAAGGCACGCATCTCAACATCATCGATGCGATCCTCATGGCGGGCGGCTACACGCGGCTGGCGGCGCAGAATGGCGTTACGGTCAAGCGGCTGGTCAACGGGAAGTTGACCACGATCAAGGTCCACGCCGGCGACATGGCCGATGAGGCGAACGTCGTGCCATTTGAAGTCTTGCCCGGCGATATCATCAAAGTGCCGGAAACCTGGTATTAAATTTCCATGAATTCCTGGGAACAGGACGAAATCGAAAAGATTGCCCGCGCCATCTGGCAGCGGCAGGGCTGTCCCGAAGGCCGCGGCCTCGAGCATTGGTACGAGGCAGAGGAAATCTTCCGCGCGAAATGGCTGGCGGATCGAAACGAGATTGAGCATCAGGTGCGCGATCTGCGTGTGCGCGGCGACGGGCATTGATCGAGCACCCAATCTGCTTTCCGGAAACTTCGTCCAGTAAACCGTGTTTCTGGCATGGATGCGAGCGGACAATTCCTTCAAGATGAAGTTGTCCGCATGATTCGCACTTACCGATGGATCCTTGCCTTCGCCCTCCTTGTGGCGATTGGGACGGCTTGCCGCGCGCAATCCGCTGGGCCCTCGGCGGCGCCATCCGTGTGGCCGGTCACTTCCGCGCCTGCGCGGTTTGAGGTCGTCTACGGCAGCCCTTATCCTGCCAAGGTCATGCTGGTCACCGTGGCGCTGCCCGACCCGAAGTGGGCCGGCATGCCGGTGCGTGTCTTCACAGATGGCGGGGTCGCCGTCGGCGCCGACTTTGTGAGCACGGCCCCGGGCGAACCGGCCAGCATCCTCGTTGATATTTCCTCGGGCGCGAAACAGTTTTACATGTACGTGGGCTCCAACTGGCCGCCGATGCACCTTCCCGATCCCCGGTTTGGCGTCTGGCTAGAAAGCCGTGATGGCGACGGCACCGTGATCAACAACCTGCCCGACATGCTCAAGGCCTGGGAGCACGCGCCCAACCCGAAGCACGCGTTGATCGGCTCGATCTATATCGGCGGAAATCGTTTCGGCCCGCAAACCAATCTCCTCACGCACATGCAGGGCTGGTTCGAACTGGCCGCGCCGCAGCACCTCCAGTTCGCCGATTCATCCAGCGATGCCTCCTTTGTCCTCGTCGATGGCAAGGAAGTGGTCGAGTGGCCCGGGCAGCACAATCGTGACTATGGCCCCGCCGGTCCGCCGCAGGGCGCAGTCGATCTCGCCGCCGGTATCCACCTTATCGATTACTACAACGCCTACATCGGCACGCCCGAGAGCAATCCGGCGCTCAGCTGCGCCTTGGCGGTCAAGGGCGGCGCGCTTGCCGATTGGACGATGCTCGGCTTGGACACGAGTTTCTATCGCCCCTATGCCTTCGGGGTTGTCACGAACTACCAAACGCAGAAGGACGTTCCCGGCGCCGGTTCCACGGGCGGGCTGGCACCGCCACTGTCGATGACTTGGACCGCGGGCGAGCAGTGCGTTATCCGCACCGACCTGGCCGATATTGGCCTGATCCAGCTCCATCTGGCTGGCGTCGTCGAGACGAAGAACGAGATGGACTGGACCTTCGATGATGGCTCGACCGCGAAAGGTCGGGAGGTGACGCATCTCTTTCTCCGGCCCGGCATGCGGACGGTTCACCTCGTGATGAAGGATGGCGACAAGGAAATTGCCGCCGTGGACCAGGTGATCAGCGTCCACGCGGATTGGCCCGCTCCCACCCGGGAGCCGCACCCGGAGCTGTTCGACGACCTGCTGAGTCTCGATCCCACCACGCTTTCCGCGTCCGATCTCGTCGGTGGTTACGCGGTGGCCCATCACTGGCTGCGAGTCGATGCCCTCCTGAAAATGGCTCCGGCTTTGACCGCAAAAATGAGCGCCGTGAGCGATGACGACCTGCCCTATGTGGCGCAGGGCGCGGCTTATCTTGCCCGCGAGGATTGGAATCATGCCACGGAGGAAATCGCCCTGCTGCACGCGTTGATCGACCGGTGCGGGCAGGGGACACCACCGCCTGCCGTGGTCACCGTGGCCAACCAGGCCCGGCTCGCGCTCGCGCGGCTGATCTACAAAACATCGGACCAGCTCGATGAGGTGAAGACGCTCGTCGAGAAGATAAACCTCTCGTCGCTAACCGGCGACGAACCGCACATGCTTGATCTGCTGAAGGCCGACATGATCCTCGCGGCTGGCGATGTCCCAGGCGCGCGGAAGGAATATGTGCGGCTGACCGGCAATCCCTCCGGCCCCGACGTGCGGAGCTCGATCCGCCGCACGGCGAAAATTGGCCAGGCCCGCTCCTACATCGAGAGCAAGGATTTCGACGCGGCGGAGGGCGCGCTCAATGAAGTGGCGTGGAACGCGCCGATCGAAAAGCTTTCGCCCGACTGGGCGTTGACCCGGCTCCGCCTTTACCAGGAGGAGGGCTTGCCCGTGCAGGCGTTGATCTGGGCCAAGCGATTGATGCCCGTCATCACCGACGCAGGCCGGAGCGAATTGCTCCTGCGCCTGACCGATCTGGCCTTCGCCCAAGGCGACAACGACCTCGCGCAAAAAACGTTGTCGGAACTCCTGCAGAAACATCCCTACAGCGAAGAAGCCGCCCGGGCCAAGGAGAAGTGGCCGGGGAAAGGGTAGGGCTAGATTGGGTGGCCCGGGCTAC
>CAZZWT010000146.1:0-8001 GCA_964657775.1 uncultured Candidatus Methylacidiphilales bacterium
CAAGGTCGTCGCGCGTGCTCGCGCAACGACTCCGGCGCAAGGGCCTGCGCCGGCTGCCTTTTGCTGCCACGCGCCCCCTTCAATGTCCCTCATTTCGGTCGATATATATTAAGTAGCGCGTGCTCTTTTCATCTCCTCGGGAAAAGGCTTCGGGCGGAGCAAAAAGTGGACTTATTTTCCCAGCTCGATTTTCGCAAAAGGGAAAAAAAGTCTTCTTTTCCGCAAGACGAAAAGGTCACTCGTCGCGATAAAATAACGCAAGCCCCTTAAAATCAGGAAGATGTAGGGTCAGCCAAACCGGACACTCTGTGCTGGTATCACCAGTGCTAAAAGGATGATGCCATGAGAACCAACAACATCCCACCGTTCATCGTCCGAGTCTCATTTTTGCTGGCATTGGCCGGCGGATTCATCGGAGTGCTGATCGGTTGGAACAACGGTGATGAACTCGGCTGGTCCCTGCTTCGGGGCGCCATCCTGTTCCTCGCCTTTGGCAGCATCGCCAAGTGGTGGTTGGGGACGATGGCCAAGGCCTGGCTGGAAAGCCGGCTGGAATCGCTCCAATCGACGGTCGTTAAATCCAAAACCGCGGACGGTCGCACACCCGCCCGCGCTTAACGCTTCAGTATCTGATCAACACATAAGGGGACAAGATGATTGCTACACAAACTCAAGAAATCGCGGACTGGCAGGAACAGGGGCCGACGCTCACCGTCGTCACCATGGATCGTGAGGAAACGATCCAGAGCCTCCTCTACCTCGTCCAGCACATTGCCGGCCGTCTGGTCGCGAAACTTCCCTCGCATGTCGCGAAGGAAGACCTGATCAGCGCCGGCGTGGTCGGGCTGATCGATGCGGTGGACCGCTACGACGCGACCAAGGGTTGCTCGCTGAAGACCTACGCCAGCCTGCGCATCCGCGGCGCGATGGTCGATGAACTCCGCTCCCAGGATTGGGTGCCGCGCACCGTGCATCGCGACGAAAAGATTTACGAGGCCGCCGCCGAGAAGCTCGGCCAGAAGCATGGCCGCGAAGCCACGCCCGAGGAAATCCGTATCGAGCTCGGCATGACGCCCGCCGCCTTCGAGCAATTCTCCGAGCGCACGCAGAGCATCGTCTCCTTCTCGCTCAACGAAGCCTGCTCCGATGAGGACGGCAACTCGATCGACCGTGGCGAGATCATGGCCAACCTTTCCGCCCCGACCGCCTTCGACGAAATTCTCCGCGCCGAGGATCGCGCCCTGCTCCACGAGGAGCTGAACCGCCTCCCGAAAAACGAGAAGCTCGTCCTCTGCCTCTACTATATCGAGGACCTTCGCCTCAAGGAAATCGCCCAGATTCTCTCGGTCTCCGAGTCGCGTGTTTCCCAGATTCACACGGAAGCTCTGCGCCGGCTGACCACCGCCATGCGCAAGGCCCACAGTCTCTAATCCGGAAGGAACAAACCCATGTTACTCCTCGTCGGTTGGCTCATTGTATCGGGCGCCATGCTGGGGGGCTTCATGTTCTCCGGCGGAAACCCGGGCACCCTGTTCGTCACGGGTGAGTACATCATCATCATCGGGATGTTCCTCGGCTACATCGTCGCGTCGTCCAGCGGCGCGGTGTTAAAGGCGATCTTCGGGTCCGTCCTCATGGCCGTAAAAGGTTCGCCCTATACGCAGAAGCGCTACATCGAGCTCGTTCGCGCGCTTTACGAGGTCCTGCTTCTTGCCCGCGAGAAAGGCGTCATCGGCCTGGAAGAACACATCCTCCAGCCCAAGACGAGCACCATCTTCGCAAAGTATCCCAGCTTCCTTAATGACCACCACGCCGTCCATTTTTTGCAGGACACGTTCCGCCCGCTGCTGGATGGCAAGGTCAAGCCGGAAGAACTCTCCCGCTCCGTCGAAGCGCAGCTCGATAACTTCTTCGCCACGAATTCGCAGCCCACCGCGGTGTTGTCGAAGGCCTCCGACGCTCTGCCCGCGATCGGGATCGTGGCCGCGGTGCTCGGCATCGTCATCACCATGGCCAGCATCGCCGGGGACAAGGCGGTGATCGGTGAACACGTCGCCCACGCGCTCGTCGGCACGTTCCTTGGCCTGCTTCTCTCCTACGGTTTTGCCCAGCCGCTGATCAACCGCATCGAGACGATCCACGAGGAGGAAATCAGCTACCTCGCCGTCATCGGTCGCATGGTTATCAGCTACGCGCTCGGCGCACCGCCCATGACCGCCGCGGAGCAGGGCCGCCTGACCATTCCGATCCATCACCAGCCGACCTGCGACGCGATGGAAACGTTGTTGAAGAACTCGAACTGAACCCATGGCCAAGCGCGGACATAAAGGCGGTCACCACGGCGGCGGCTGGAAAGTCGCCTACGCCGATTTCGTGACTTCGATGATGGCGCTCTTCCTCGTGCTCTGGCTCGTCGGGTCGGACACGGAGACGAAGCTCGCCGTGCAGCGCTATTTCCGCGGGGAGATCACCAAGCAGGGGGCGGCCGGCACGGAGAAATACGCCAAGCCGGAACCCTTCCAGACGCAGATTAACGACAAGGTCAGCAAGGATCTGGTCGAGCAGCAGAAGATGCAGCGCGACCTGCAGAAACTGCGCGAGCAGCTCAACAACAGCAGCACGGATGGCAACGACCAGATCCGCTACGAATTTATCGCTGACGGCGTCCGAATCACCGTCATCGACAGCAACTCGAAGCCCTTCTTCGAGCCGGGCACGGCGAAGTTGACCTTTTACGGTGAGTGGGTGTTGAAGACGACCGCCTGGTATCTCGACCGTTTTCCTTTCATGCTCGAAGTCGAGGGCCACACACAAAAGGGTTTTGAGGTTGCGAGTACCGCCGCTAACGCCGCGCCGAACCCTTCAGCCGTTTCCACCGACACCGCTTCTTCGGACAACAACGCCAGCGATCAAAGCTGGGATCTTTCGACCAACCGCGCCGTGGCTGCGCGCAAAGTTTTGGAAAGCGCCGGCCTGCAACCCGACCGCTTTTGGCGCGTGATCGGTTATGCCGATCGCATCCCGCTCGAAAACACGAAGCCCGAGGCGGAGGAGAACCGCCGCATCACCATCGTTGCCCGACTTAAATCCGACTCCGCCACCAAACTAACCCAGAACGACGTGCCATGAAACCCCACTCCCGCATCAACCCGACCCTCTTTAAACAACAGCCCGGCGAGCAACCGATTCGCCTGATCAAAGCCGCGCAGGCGACGAAGCTTTTCGGCAACCTCGGCAATATCGGCACCGGTCCGGCCGCCGCGCACAATCACGTCGCGGGCGAGCCGCACAAGAAGCCGGAAATTCGTTTGGTCCATTCCTGCCCCGAGTATTGCGACCTTGAAGTCATCTGCGGCTGCGGTGCCAGTACGCAAGTGCGCTGCTGGAATAATTCCGCGGATCAGCAGAAGGCTGCGGCTTAAGTGATAACTCGCGCAAAGGGTTGCGCCGAGCACCCTTAGGGCGCGAAATAACCTTTGCTCGTAGAAATAGTTCAGGGCCTCGCATTTTGTAGGCTTGACGGGTCGGCCCCTTGCTTGCATAAGCAGGTTGGCTTTTTGTCCAAAAAGGCCAATGGGGAACATCATGGCCTGCATCACCCGTCTCTCGGCTCTCATTCTAGTCGGCGCTTCAGTCTCGCTCAATGAGGCTCAAGCAGGGTCGTTGAAGGAAGCCTCGGTCACCGAGGCCGTCAACACTGTCTCCTACCAGAGCAACGCAGCGGAGCCGCAGAAGGCCGCCTCCGTCGGCACGACGATCGACCCCGGCAACATCGTTCGCACTGGCGTCAAGTCGCGGGCGGAACTGCAGTTCAACGATAAGACCATCACCCGCATCGGGGCGAACTCGGCTTTCTCCTTCGACGCGGACAAGCAGTCGATGAACCTCGAAGAAGGCACCGCGCTGTTCTCGAAGCCGAAGGACAACAGCACGTTTGAAATCAGCACGCCGGCCGCGACCTGCTCCATCTCCGGCACGACCGGCTTCATGGAAGTGCGCCCGGGCCACGACAAGGGTCACGAATCATTTATTTTCGGCCTGATCGAGGGCCACACGGCGGTCACTGTCGGCGGGAAGACCTACAACGTCAGCGGGGGCCAGTTGCTCGTGCGCACGCTGGACGGCACGGTCAATTTCGTGGCGTTCAACATCCCGGATTTCATCGCTCATGCGGGCCTGCTGAAGGACTTCAAAGGCAAGCTGCCGAATGAGACCGACATCAATCGCGCGGTGGCCAAGTTTGTTTCGCTGGAACATCGCGGATTTGTGGAGCCGACGAAAGTCTCCATCGCGTCGGATTCCAAGCTGATCGGTTTCTACGCCAACGGCGCGAACAACTTCAACCAGCTCAATGGCATCAATAGCCAATTGACGCTCGCGCAGCAGGTCCTCGCCTTCCAAAACCAGATGGGGCAGATGGGAAGCCACGCTGGGCCGACCGGCGAGAATGGATTCCTGAACGAGGGCGCGGCCGGCATCATTCGCGGCCAACTGGTCTGGACTGTGCCGGCCGATCTCGACCTGAACCTGTCTCTTCCCGGCCAAGGCGGTCGTGTGTTTTACGCCAGCCCGATGACGGTCTTCAATAATGGCTTGGCGACGGCCCAGCTTGATCACGACAACCAGGGCGTGGCGCCGAACGTCGGGAATTTGTACGAGGAAAACATCACCGTCACGGGCGTCCCGGCGACGGGGACTTATATCTTTTTCGCAAACGACTTCCAGAATCATTCTGCCACGCCGCCGATTTCGTATACCTTGACCATCACCGGCAACGGCGGGCAGACGACGCAGGTTTTGACCGGCACGCTGACGCAGGGCGCCAACAGCCCACCCCTCACCGTTACGCATTAAAGTCGCATGAAGAAGGTCGACTTTCTCGCCGGCTGTTGCTGGGCCGGACTCAGCCTCGCCGCGCTGGCGCAGACGCCTCCGCCCCCGCCCGCCTCAGTTGGCCCGAACCCGGCGAATACGCTGCAGCAGATCAACGGCTCCTCGCAGCCGACTGGCGCGACTCCGAACTCGCCCGTGCAGGTGGAGGACAATCACGACCTCGACGGCCTCAACGTGGTCAAGACCTACCCGGTGCCCAAGACGTTTACCGCCTTCACCTCGCAGAGCGTGTTCTGGACCGACAACGCCTTCCTCCAGCGCAACGCGCACGTCTCCGCTTTCGGCTACAGCGGCCGCTTCGGCGTTTCGTATGTGCCGTACTCCACCCGCAACTGGACGCCGAGCCTGACCTACTCCTACCAGATCATTCGCTACGACCGCACCTCGGTGCTCGACTTCGAGGCGATGACGCTCGCCTTCAACAGCAAGTACAACCTGACGAGCGACGGCAGCCTCTCGGTCACCAATTCCTACTCGCTCCAGCAGCTCAACAGCCCGCGCCTGGGCCTGGGCAATTTCTATAACGAGAGCTTCTTCGACAACCAGCTCACCTACATCCGGCAACTCGCGAACAACGTCTACTTCCTCGGCGTGGCGGAGATCGGCTGGCGCCTGACTGATCCGGGCTACTACAGCCGGGTCGACAACTCGCTTCTCTTCAGCGTGATTTGGGTGCCGGTCGATACGGTGCGCCTGCAGGGCTACATTCGTCCCGCCGCCTATTGCTACACCGACGACGAGGAGTTCGACCCCACCACCGGCGCGATCCTGACGGAGCGCAACCGGACCGACTTCAACCTCTCCGCCGGCGCGCTGGCCACCTACACACCGGTCGAATGGCTCGCCCTCAACGGCAACCTCAACTGGACCGGGAACTACTCGACCGTCGGCTTCCGCCAGTATGCCGCCTACACGCCGACGCTGACGGTGAGCGGGACCTACTCCTTTTAGGCCCGGGCCGGTTTTCAATATTGGCTAAAATTTCCAGGATTTTTAGCGAATTTAGCGAATATCGAAAACGCAGCAAACGGTGATAACCCCGGGGGGGAATTACTTGTTCTTCATCACGTGCTCGCCGTACCAGGGTTGGGACGGGGGCGACATCAGGAAATCGGCGCAGCGCTCGACGTACATCGGCGCCAACGTATCGTCGGGAAAAATCTCCGCGCAGGCGGCAAACGTGGCCATGGCCTCGGTGAAGTTCTGCTCGCGGTACTGCTTCATCGCGAGCTCGAATTGGTCCAGGTACTTCGTGCGCTCCGGCGCGAGCGTCTCCGTCAGCGTGCCGTGCACGGTGAAAATTTCCACCGGCTTGGTCCGGCCCTTCACCACGACAAAATCGATCGTCTGTAGCCGGAAATGGGGCCGCACCAGCGCCGCCATCGTCTCGCTGATCAGCGTCTCCACGCCGTACAGCTTCGTCGCGCTCTCCAGCCGCGCGGCCAGGTTCACCGAGTCGCCGATCACGGTAAAGTTCGTCTGCTGCGACGAGCCGATATCGCCCACGATCGCATCGCCGTGGTTGATGCCGATGCCCATGGCAAAGGCCGGCACGCCGCGTTCGCGCCGCCGCTCGTTCAGCCGCCCCAGCGCGCGATGCATGCCCAGCGCCGCCGACACCGCGCTGCACGCGTCCGTCTCCGGCTTCGGCGTGAAGCTGCCCCACACCGCCATCACCGCGTCGCCGATGAACTTGTCGAGAATGCCGTCGTGCTCGAAAAGCACCGTCGTCATTTCCTCCAGGTACTCGTTCAGGTCGCGCACCAACTGCTCCGTCTCGGCCGACTCGGTCATTGAGGTGAACCCGCGCAGGTCGCTGAAGAGCACCGTCACGGCGCGGCGCTTGCCGACCAGGCTGTCCATGTAGCTCTTCGGGTTGTCGAGAATTTGCCCGACCACCTCCGCCGAGACATAGCGCTCAAAAAATTGCCGTGTGCGCGCCTTCTCCATTTGCTCGAGCACGAACTGGCCGACGAGCGCCGAGGTCATGGTGAAAAACAGTGTCCCCATCGGCGCCGCCACGGCCGGGATGATGTTGTGATCGAACAGCGCCACCGTCGCCGCCAGGTAGGCCGCGCCCGCCGCCGCCGCGAGGAGCGACTGCCAAAGCACGCGCTTCACCCATAGCACGATGACCCACGCCAACAACCCGGCCCCGCCGATCAGCGCCACCATCCAGCCAAAATGATCGGCGGTGACCCAAAAGAATTCGCCGTGTAGCGCGGCGTTGAGCGACTGCATGTGGATCTCCGCTCCGTCCATCAGCCCAAAGGGCGTGTGATGCTGGTCCTGCTGAAAGTCGTCCTTGGGGCCAACGACGACGACTTTGTCCTTGAAGTAGGCGCCGTCCTGGAAATTTTCCTTCCAAGCATGGGCGTCGAATATCTGGTAGAGCGAAAATATGGGGAAGCCTTTGCGCGATTGGCCGGTGAAGCGAAACGGGTGCTGAAGCATGTCCTTCGGCACGAGGTCATCATGCCCCAGCATATGCATGGCCCGCGCGGCCATGGAGTCAATGACCCACGAGGAACGCACTTGCCCAATCGCGGAGCCTTCATAAAGCCGATGGTAGCTGGCACTCCGGATCGCCCCGTCGATGTTATCGTCCGGCCAGAAGTTGACGAAGGCGACGCGCGGATCGGGCGGGACGGTTTGCGGGAGAATCGAATCGGCGGGAGGCGCGAGTGTATCGGGCGTGGGCGGCGGCTTGGAAACGAAATTACAACCGAGGATGAACTGGTCGGGATGCCGGTTTAAGGCGGCATTGAAATCGGCATCGCCCGGTTTCGGTGCTCCAAAGAGGATGTCGAAGATGACCACCTTCGCGCCCGCCCCGGCGAGGCGGTCGTAAATCGGCGCATAGACCGCGCGCGGCCACGGCCAGTTCAGCATCTGGCTGAAGATCGGGTCGCGGTGGACCATGTCCTGGTCGAGCATGTCGAGCCGCACGGAGGCATCGTCGATGCCGAGGAAAACAATGTCCGGATTGGGTGGGGTTTTGCGTCCGTTGCGCGCCAGG
The DNA here is from genome assembly GCA_964657775.1 of uncultured Candidatus Methylacidiphilales bacterium. Lineage (GTDB taxonomy): Bacteria > Verrucomicrobiota > Verrucomicrobiia > Methylacidiphilales > UBA1321 > JABDGH01. The sequence continues at coordinate 7,913 of CAZZWT010000146.1, forward strand.
ACGTCGGCGTAGTAGGTGTCGATGGCGCGCAGCGGGCTGAGCGTACCGGCCAGGATCGGCGCGTCGCGATCGACATGAAAATAAACGAT
>CAZZWT010000147.1:0-461 GCA_964657775.1 uncultured Candidatus Methylacidiphilales bacterium
TTTTTTTAACTTATTCCGGTGGTGTCGGCCTGCTGGCCGCAACCACCGGCTACGGTTAGGGCAAGCCTCCGGCTTGCTAAAAACAGCCTACTCGGACTTTCGCAGAGGTCTCAAGTTGTCCGGGCTACCCGATCGCTTCTAAGCCGAAACTTCCGGCGTGAGCTCCAGCCGCTGGCTGAGATACCGCTCCGCCCGCATAATGGCCCGGAATTTGGTAAGGTCTTCCTCCATCGAGCCGCTCAAAATCGTGTATTTGTAGAGCCGCCACAGTTTCATCTCTTCGCGGCCCGTCGCCAGGCGCGATAGCACCTGTTCCTCTGTCTCCGTGCCGCGCTTGCGCAGGCGGCGCTCCAACTCCTCGATCGTCGGTGGCATGTAAAAAACATCGACCAACGAGCCGCGCACCGTCACGTCGTCCGTCTTGCGAATCTGCAGCGCGCCCTGCACGTCGATGTCGAGCA
>CAZZWT010000147.1:471-7961 GCA_964657775.1 uncultured Candidatus Methylacidiphilales bacterium
GTCGGTCCCCTGGTCAAGCGCCTCCGTCACGGTCGACTTCAGCGTGCCGTAATAGTTGCCGTGCACCTGGGCGTATTCCAGCATCTCGCCCCGCTCGATCTTGAGCAGAAAATCCTCCTGGGCCAGGAAGTGATAATCGACGCCGTTCTCCTCGCCCTTGCGGGGCGGGCGGGTCGTGCATGAAACGGAATAAATGAAATCGGGCGTCGCGCGCAGATTCTCGCACAGCGTGGTCTTGCCGGTGCCCGAGGGCGCCGAGATGACGAAGAGGATGCCCTGGCGTCGAAAGACCGGTCGATTCATTCGATATTCTGCACTTGCTCCCGCAATTTTTCCAACTCTGTTTTCATCCCGACAATGATCTGGCTGATGGCCAGGAAGTTCGCCTTGTTGCCGATCGTGTTCGTCTCGCGGAACATCTCCTGCAACAAAAAGTCGAGCGTGCGCCCGACCGGCTCGTCCTTGGCCAGCTGGCCGAAGAATTGATCGAGGTGACTGCGCAGGCGCGTCAACTCCTCGGAGATATCGCTGCGGTCCGCGAAGAAAACGATCTCCTTCAGCAGCCGCTCGTCGGACGATTCGATCTCGAGCCCGGCCTTGGCCGCACGATCAAGCAACGTGCCGCGGTGATGCTCCATCACCTTCGGCGCGAGTACGCCCACGGTCTTGACGTTGCGCTGGATGGCCAGCACGCGCTTGCGCAAATCGGTCGCCAATGCCTCGCCCTCGCTCTGGCGCATTTTCACAAATTGATCCAGCGCCGACTTCAGCGCCTTCTTCAGCGGAGGCCACGCCGCGTCGGTGTCGATCTCAACCGCCTCAAAATCGAGCACACCCGGTCCCCGCAACACCTGGTCCAGCGTGATCTCGCCGCCCAGCTTCAGGGTCTTCTTCAGCCCCTCGAGCTGATCGCGATAGCTCTTCGCCGCCGCTAGATTAATCGCACTGCCCTTCGTGCCACCCTTGGCATGCAGGCCGACCGCGACCGTCAGTCGCCCGCGCGAAATATGCGCATTAATCTCATCGCGCACGCGCGGTTCCAGCTCGACCAGCGCCCTCGGCAGGGACAGCGCGATCTCCGCCTGCTTCCGGTTCACCGCACTCAGTTCCACGGCCAGTTGCCGTCCTTCAAAGGTCGCCGTGCCGCGGCCGTACCCGGTCATGCTTCGCATCGAAGAGTTCTACTTTATCCCATCGTGCTTGTCGAACTCCGAGGTGATGCCGAGTGCCGCGTCCTCGTCGGCAAAGCGCGATTTCGGCTTCTCGCCCCGGCGTAACTGCCCCAGCTTCTTCACGTTGAAATAAAACACAAACAGCCCGTAGATCGTGAACGCGACGCATACGCCTCCCAACGGCCGCCGCATATCCTCCGGCAGCCAGTAATTAACGCCCGGATCGCTCGCCGTAAAAACCTTGAAGTAGGCGAGCGGAAACTCATTGGCCATGTAGAGCGTATAAGCCGTTAACGGAAAGCAGAGGAACCAGACTAGAAACGCGATGACGAGCAGCAGGTAACCGATCCCCACCCACAATCCCCGCAGCGACGGAAACCACCGGCAGAGCAGGCGCAGGAGGAACATTTCCTGAATTGTAGCGGCGGCTCGCTTCGAAGGCTACGCTCAAAAGTGTCTTCACCTGTCGCAAAGCAACTTATCAAACCCGTCATCCTGAGCGGAGTCAGGCTTGCCCTGACGCAGCCGAAGGATCTCTAACTATTTGTTCCGACGCCCGCGCCTTGAAGAAACTTTCCAAATGCCAATACCGTTACCCCCTGTACACCGCATTATCGGGATCATCAAACTGCGCGATCATGCGGTCAAACAAGTCCTCCCACGCGGGATTCATTTTCTGAATCAGCGTTACTTTCTTTTCTCTGCGCCAGCCCTTCAACTGTTTCTCGCGGGCGATGGCGGTTGATGGATGGGGGAAACCTTCATAGTAGATCAACTTCGTGGCTTGGTAGGTTCGGGTGAACCCTGCTTTCAGTCTCTGTTGATGCGTGCGCAGGCGCCTGGGCAAATCGCCCGTCACTCCGATGTAGAGTACCGCGTTATTTTTATTCGTGACGATGTAGATATAGTACATCCGAGCTGAAAGGCAGGAATAGTTAGAGATCCTTCGGCTGCGTGCGGGCAAGCCGCACTCCGCTCAGGATGACGGTTTAAAAATAGAAATCGTCTACGCGACCTCTATCTACAACCCGAGCATCTCCGCCACCTGCTGCACGTCCTTGTCCCCGCGGCCCGAGAGGTTGACGATGATCGTCTGTTCCGGGCGCAGGGTCGGCGCGAGCTTGATCGCTTCTGCGACCGCGTGCGCGCTTTCCATGGCGGGGATGATGCCTTCTGTCTCGCTTAGGTAGCGGAACGCCTTCAAGGCTTCGTCGTCGGTGCAGAAGGTGTAATCGACCCGCTGCTCGTCGCGCAACCAAGCATGCTCCGGCCCGACGGCGGCGTAATCTAGGCCGGCTGAGACTGAGTGGGTGTTCATGATCTGGCCGTTGCTGTCCTGCAAAATAAAAGTACGCGCGCCCTGCAGCACGCCGAGCGAGCCGCCCTGGAAACGCGCCGCGTGCTTGCCGGCGAGGATGCCATAACCGCCCGCCTCCACGCCGACCATGCGCACGCCCTTGTCCTCAATGAACGGATAGAAAAGCCCGATCGCATTGCTGCCGCCGCCGACGCAGGCGATGAGCACGTCCGGGAGATGTTCCTCGCGCTCGAGAATCTGCCGGCGCGCCTCGTCGCCGATCACGCGGTGAAAATCGCGCACCATCATCGGGTACGGGTGCGAGCCGAGCGCGCTGCCCAGGATGTAGTGCGTCGAGCGCACATTGGTCACCCAGTCGCGCATCGCTTCGTTCACGGCTTCCTTCAGCGTCTTTTGGCCCGCCGTTACCGGCACGACCTTCGCGCCAAGCAGCCGCATGCGCGTGACGTTGAGCGCCTGCCGCGCCATGTCGACCTCGCCCATGTAGACCACGCACTCCAGCCCGAAGCGCGCTGCCACCGTCGCGGTCGCCACGCCGTGCTGGCCCGCGCCGGTCTCGGCAATGATGCGCTTCTTGCCCATGCGCCGCGCGAGCAGCACCTGGCCGAGCGCGTTGTTGATTTTGTGCGCGCCGGTGTGGAGCAAATCCTCGCGCTTAAGATAGACCTTCGCGCCGCCGAGCCGCTCGGTCATTCGCGCCGCCAGGTAAAGCGGCGTCTCGCGGCCGGCGTATTCCTGAAGCAAAAATTTCAGCTCGTTCTTGAACGCCGGGTCGGCCTTGGCCTTCTCGTACTCCGCGGCCAATTCCTGCAGCGGCGCCATCAGCGTCTCGGGCACGAACATGCCGCCGTAGGGGCCGAAATGGCCCGTCGCGTCGGGGACTGAATTCACAAGCTTTTGCATATCTGGATAAAATCTTTGAGTTTCGCGTGATCTTTCCGGCCGGGGGAAGACTCCACCCCGGTGACGACATCGACCGCATAAGGATGCACCCGATCGATCGCCTTCGCAACATTTTCGGGGTTGAGTCCGCCCGCGAGAATGAACGGTTTAGTCGTACGCGTCTTGAAATCGACCGCGTCATCCCAATTAAAAACCTGCCCCGTGCCGCCGTGGCTCGGCGAAGGCGTATCGAGCATGAAGGCGGATACCTCATAATGCGCCGGGTCCATTAGATGTGCCTTGTCCGCCGGAAAAACTTTAATGACCGGCAGGTATTTCCCAACCGCCCGTACATGTCCCGGCGATTCCTCGCCATGCAACTGCGCCACATTGAAATTCTTGAGCTGCTTCCTCCAACCGAGATCGGTGAACTGCTTCACCGCGTTCACGGTCACCGCGACCGTCGTCACAAACGGCGGCAATTGCTCGACGATCTTGATCGCGTCTTCCATTGGAATGTACCGCTTGCTCTTCTCATAGAGAATGAACCCAAGCGCATCAGCGCCGGCCGCAATGGCGGCCTCGGCGTCGGCCAGGTTGGTTGTTCCGCAAATTTTAACGCGTACAGACATTTTTAAACTTAGCTCCTCGAAATAACATCAGTATCCAAGAAAACCGTTGTGACCGGCGGTAAGAGCCAATATGGCAGCATGCGCTTGTCGTAAATTGAAAGTTCATAGAGCGATTTCAGAGCAAAGGAATCGACATCGTTCATGTCCAATTCCTCATCTTCGACGCCAACGTACCAACCAGATGCGTTTCCTTTGGCCGAATCATCTCGCTTTAAAAATACCTTTGCACGACTTGGAGCATAGGAAAGCGAAACGATTGCTGACTGCTGAAGAGTACAAGGCTCCTCTTCCAAACCATTGGCTCTAAGAGCCGCCTGTTGGTCAGTATGTATCTTCTCAACTTCCGTAAAATCGGAGGTGAAGGACGCGATGGCCTTGAAATCGAGGGTCTCGATTTTTGGAGGTTTCTCGTTGCTAGCTATTCGGAAGATAAACCAGCCAAATTGAACGGTCTCGCCTGCGGAAAAATCGCGCATCATCAGCCAATCCTGCACCATCCGATGAATGGTTAAGCTCATAGGCTCAGTCTTCCTTTAGTAGCAACTCCCGCATCTTCTCCGGCACATTCTTTGCACGCATCAGCGTTTCGCCGACAAGCACGCCGTTGACGCCAGCAGCGCGGACGCGGCGGACATCTTCGCCGGAGCGGATGCCACTTTCGCTGATCGCGACGGCGTCGCTGGGGATTTCTTCGGCCAGCGCTTCTGTGGTGGCAAGATCGACTTGAAACGTTTTCAAGTTGCGGTTGTTGATGCCGATCATGTCGGCGCCGAGTTCCAGCGCGCGTTCCATTTCGGGCAGGTCGTGCACCTCCACCAGGACGTCGAGTTGGCAGGCCTTGGCCACATCGTAGAGTTTGCGCATCTGCTCATCCTGCAGGCTCGCGACGATGAGGAGGATGCAATCCGCGCCGGCCACCACGCTCTCGTAAACCTGCAGTTCGTGGATGATAAAATCTTTCCGCAAGAGCGGCAGATCCACCTGCTCGCGGATTTGCCGCAAGTAAGTGAGATGGCCTTGGAAATACTTTTCGTCGGTAAGGACACTGAGCGCGTGCGCGCCGCCCCGCGCATATTCGCGCGCCTGGGAGAGAGGGTTGAAATCGGTCGCGATCACCCCGGCGGAGGGCGAAGCCTTCTTCACCTCCGCGATGATCGACACCTGATCGCCCAACTGCAGTCCCGCGCGAAACGGCCGGAAATCATTCCGCAACAGCGCGGCCTTGCGCAGCTCCGCCGCATGCGGCTCGAGGCGCTTGATCTCTTCGATCTTCGTTTCGTTGATTTCAGCTAACTTGTTCATGACTCATTTATCCCACACTTTTTAAACAGGCGGTAGCACTGCATTTCCAAAATTTGCTAAATTCGCTAAAAAGATTAGAAATTTAGCAAATATAGAAAACCAGGCAGAAAAGCGGGGGGGTTACTCCTCTTCCACATCCGCATCGCTGCGCTTCTTCCCGCGCAGGAACGCCTCGATGAACGGCTCCAGTTCGCCGTCCATCACGGACTGGACGTCGCTGGTTTGCTCACCGGTACGGAGGTCTCTCACCATCTGATACGGCTGGAAAAAGTAGGAGCGGATCTGGTGGCCGAAGCCGATGTCGCCCTTCTCGCCGTAGTGCCGGTCGATCTCGGCGCGCTTCTTGTCCATCTCGATTTCGTAGAGGCGCGACTTGAGCACGCCCATCGCGGTGGCCTTGTTCTTGATCTGCGAGCGCTCATTTTGGCAGGTGACGACAAGACCGCTGGGCATGTGGGTGATGCGCACGGCGGAGTCGGTCGTGTTGACGCCCTGCCCGCCGTGACCGCCCGCGCGGTAGACATCGACGCGAATGTCCTTCTCCTCGATCTTAATGTCGATCGTGTCGTCGATCTCCGGCAGCACATCGAGCGAGGCAAACGAGGTCTGCCGCTTGCCCGCCGCGTTGAAGGGCGACATGCGCACCAACCGGTGCACGCCCAGCTCCGCCTTCAGCCGGCCATAGGCGAACTCGCCGCGCACCATCACGGTCGCGCTGGAGATGCCGGCCTGGTCGCCGGGCTCGATCGCGACGACTTCCGTCTTGTAGCCCGATTTCTCTGAGAAGCGCAGGTACATGCGCAAAAGCATATTGGCCCAGTCGCACGCCTCCGTGCCGCCCGCGCCGGCATGGATGGTCAGAATCGCGTTGTTACGATCGACCTCACCCGCGAGCAGCACGCGTAGTTCGAGCTCGCCGATGCCCTTCGCAACCGCGTCGTACTCGGCCTGGAATTCCTTCGCGGCGGCATCGCTGGCGTCCTCCTGCACGAGTTCCTTCAGCGTGTTGAGGTCGACCACCTTGCCCTCGAGCTCCTTGAGCGGATCGAGTTTTCCCCGGATCGCGTTGGCCTCCCCGATGATCTTCTGCGCGGCGGCGGCATTGTCCCAAAAACTGCCATCGGCCATCTTGGCCTCATATTCGGCCAACTGATTTTTCAGGCTATTGAGGTCAAAGAAACCTCCGGAGCTGCGCAAGGCGCGTCTCAAGGTCGCTAACGGCGGGAAGAGTGATGGAAGCCATGCCCCGACTTTAAATAATCGCCGCGCAGTTTAACAGGGGGAATTTTCGAGTCGGTTGATGAATCCGCCAAAGGCCCGATTTTCGCTTTGAAGCCCGGCCTGATCCCGTTAGCCTCGATATCCGCGTGAGCACTGCCCGTTCCAGCACCCCTTTTTCCCCGGCGTCCGATCTTTCGTTGCGCCCGTATAGTTCTTGTGTGGTCCGCAACTTGTTCGGTTATTCCCCTGCCCCAGAGCGCAAACCGCTGAACGAACCATGAAATCGTTTCCAGCATTCGTCTTGGTCACAGCGGCCATGGCGTTGTTCCTTGCCCCGCCCGTGTTGGCCAGCGGCCCGCTCTACACTTACATTCAGATGGTGCCATCCGGGACGGACAATACTTATGTATCCGCGATTTCGGGCGGCATCAGCGCGGGTAATTACCAAAGCAGTGCGGATAACCAGGAGCATGGTTACGTCTATAACTTCGATACGCATGCCTACACCATCGTGAACCCTGCTGGCAGCCAGTCCACTTATCTCACCGGCGTATCCGGGAACAATGTCGTCGGCACGTATTCGGTCGGGGCGAACAATCCCGGCTTTCTCTATAACATCAGCACGCAGGTCTACACCCCGCTGAACGAGCCCAATGCCGATAGCGGCAGCGGCACGAATGTGACCGGGGTCTCCGCGAACGATGTGGTGGGCACTTACTTCGGCGGCGGCTCGGCCCTCGGCTTTGTCTACGACATCACGGCGAAGACCTACACCACCATTAAACCCACGGGCAGCTCCGCCACAAACGTCACGTGTGCTTCGAGCACGTTTGCCGGTGGATACTATTTCAACGGAAATAACAACGCCGGGTTCGTTTATAACTTCAGTACCAAGGCTTACACCACGTTTGATTTGTCGCCCGGATTCGACACCCATGTGACCTGCATCTCCGGCAACTTCGT
>CAZZWT010000148.1:0-7917 GCA_964657775.1 uncultured Candidatus Methylacidiphilales bacterium
CGCAAGATCCGGATCGAAGCAAGTCCCGCCGAGGCCTCGCCCCGCGCGCCGATTTGACAGCATGGCCAGTCGCGGTACGTTCAAGCGTATTCGCTTATAAGCCGCCGCACTAACCCAACCCTTCGCGATCTTCGCATCCCGCGGCGCAGCACCCATGAACACCCCATCCCCCGACTCGTCTTCTCTTCAATTAGGTCACCGTCAGTTTACATCACCCGGCCAGGGCTTCTGGCCCGATGCCACGCCAGAGCAATGGAATAGCTGGCAGTGGCAGATGAAGAACAGCGTGAAGTCGCTCGCGCAGCTTGAGGGTAAAATCCAGCTCACGACCGAGGAACATGCCGGCGTGCTGTTGGCCAACACCAAGCTGGCCATGGGCATCACGCCCTATTTCTTCAATCTTATCGATCCGTTCGACCCCGAGTGCCCGATCCGCCGCCAGATGATTCCGCGCATCGAGGAAATGACCTACGCGCCCCAGGACATGGCCGACCCGTGCGGCGAGGACCACGACATGCCCGTGCCCGGACTCGTACATCGCTACCCCGACCGCGTGCTCTTTCTCGTCACGGACCGGTGCGCCTCGTACTGCCGGTATTGCACGCGCAGCCGCGTGGTCAGCGGGGTGGGCGAACAGGAGCTGGAGCTCGACTTCGACCGCGCGATCGATTACCTGCAAAAGCATACTGAGGTGCGCGATGTGCTGCTCTCCGGCGGCGACGCGCTGCTCCTTTCCGACTCCAAGCTCAAGAACCTGCTCAGCCGCCTCCGCGCGATTGAGCACATCGAGTTCCTGCGCATCGGCAGCCGCGTGCCGATCTTCCTGCCGCAGCGGATCACGCCGGAACTCTGCGCCATGCTGAAGGAATTTCATCCGCTCTGGATGAGCGTCCACGTCAACCATCCCAAGGAACTTACCACCGAGGTGAAGGAAGCGCTGGGCCGCCTGGCCGATGCCGGCATTCCGCTGGGCAACCAATCGGTGCTGCTCAAGGGTGTGAACGACGACGCCGACGTGATGAAGACGCTCGTGCAAAAACTTCTGCGCGCCCGCGTGCGGCCCTATTATCTCTACCAGTGCGACCTGATCCAAGGCTCCTCGCACCTGCGCACGTCGGTCAGCAAGGGGCTCGAGATCATCGAGAACTTGCGCGGCCACACCAGCGGCTACGCGATCCCACAGTACGTCATCGATGGCCCCGGCGGCGGCGGCAAGATTCCGATCAACCCGAATTACGTGGTCGCACGCACGCCGGACAGCATCGTGCTCCGCAACTACAAGGGCGATATCTACGAGTATCCCGAAACGGCCCCGGTTGATAAGACCGCGCCAGAGCCGACGCCAATCTATCGCCATCTCGAGTTCCTCGATCCGATCGAGGAGCGCGAGGAAATTACGAGCCGCAGCTGGCGGGCGGGACGAAGGGATTAAAGGCAACACCCGCTCTACCGCGGGGTTTCAGGTTTAGGTCTTGCCGGCCCGCCTCCATTCGGTCGGCTTTTCTGCTGTTCGTCTCTTGCTCGGCTGTGTTCTGCTGAGCGGATACACTAGACGCCGTGGGTCACTGCTCCGAGTGGTATGGCTTGTGCGCCTGGTAAAGCGCAAGCCGTGCCTGGCCATCACTGGCGTCGGAGGGCGTGAGACTGAGCGACGCCAAGTACTTGTTTTCCCACTTCACGGCGTTATCGAAGTCGCCGATCTCCGCATAGGCGGCGGCCAGCGTATCGACGTCGGCGGCGATATCGTACTTGGTCAACTCGCAGGCCTTAAGCGCGACTTCCACCGCCTTCTTGCCATTGCGGGCTTTCTCATCGGGAGCGGTGGCGAGCAGCCACGCGTATTTATTGAGCAGAAAGGCATTGTTGGGATCGAGCTTGCTCGCCTCCTGCAGATCGATCATCGATTGGCGATAATGCGTGTCTGAGTAGGCTTCGTCCGCTTTTGCGGCCAGATAGGTCGCGACCGGTTTGCCATAAAGCGGCATCAGCACGTAAAAGCCACCCGCCGTGACGGCGAGGGTCAGGATCAGGAGAAAGCCAAAGAGAATGATCTTCATATTCGTTTGATGCTACCCTGCTATTGCAACAGAAATCGGGCCAAGTTGGTAGCTTGCCTTAGCCTTGGGGAAGCTTTACCTTTCTCCGCTCATATATGAAGCGCGAAAATTCTCCCGGTTACCTGGCCCTGGTTCTCATTCTGGGTTGCGTGACCTTTCGGTTGCTCAGCAGCCACTTCCCCACATTCATCCCGAATATTTCCCCGCTGATGGCCATCGCCTTTGTCGGTGCGATGGTTCTGCCCGCGCGCTGGGGCTGGCTCGTCGGGCCTTCGACTTTGGTCCTGACCGACATCGCCTTCGTGGAATTGAACCACCAGGCCGGCTCGCCGATGTTTTCTTGGTGGACGGTCGTCTCGTTGTTCATCTACGCGGTCGCGGGCGGCTTGGGCATCCTGATCGGGCAACACAAATCCATCGCCAGGATCATCGGCGGCAGCCTAGGGCTGTCGCTCCTCTTTTACGTCGTGGCGAATACCTTTGCCTGGGCTGGCGGCGCGGCCACGGCGGCCAATCCCGGTTATGCCATGACTTTCGCGGGCTGGGTGCAGGCTAACACGGTCGGGCTGCCCGGCTACGAACCGACGTGGATGTTCCTGCGCAATAGCATGGCGGGCGATCTTTTCTTCGTCTTCGCGCTTTTGCTCGTGCTCGATCGCGGCTTTCTTTTCGGCCAGGCCCGGACGAAGACCGAGGCGCGCCTGGCTTAAGCCTGGCCTCAATTCACCGGCCCTCTCCGCGTGCGATTGTTGCTCTGCCTCATCGGCCTATGCTGGCCAATGGTTGCCTCGTGCGAAACCCTACAGGAGATTGCCGATCGCGCGAAGCCGGGCGTGTTGGGCGTTGCCGTTTGCGATGTAAACGGCGGCTCGATTCAGGGCGTGAATTTGCAGAAGCCGTTTCCCTTGCGCAGCGTCTTCAAGGCCTTCCTTGCGGCAGGAATTTTGAGTGAGATCGACGCAGGCAAATTTTCGCTCGATCAGAAAGTGACGCTAACCCAAGCGGACATCGCCGACGGCGTCGGCCCGGTCGATCATTCGCGAGGCGGGGCATTCACCGTGCGCGAGCTTCTGCGCGCCGCCATCATCCCCAGCGATAATAGCGCTGCCGACGCGTTACTCGTTCTCTATGGCGGAGGGCCCAGGTTGACCGCATGGCTTCAGCAGCACGGCATCGCGGGCATCCGCATCGACCGCGATGAACGGGCGATCGCACGCGACGAGCACGGCATTCCCGAAGACCTGCATCCCGGCGGCAATGCCTCCGTCCTCGCGCCGCAAATTTCTGCCGCCGCGCACAGAAAGGCCTTTGCCGCCGCGCTCGCCGATCCACGCGATACGGCAACGCCCGCGGGTGCGATCACGTTTCTCGTGAAGCTCCAGCGAGGCCAACTTCTTTCGGCCGATTCCACCAAGCTATTGCTCGGCTGGATGCACGACGTCTCCACCGGCCCCGGTCGCCTGAAGGCGGGCGTTTTAGGCGGAACTTCGCTCGCCCACAAAACCGGAACCTCCGGCTCATGCGACGGCGTGACCTTGGCGACGAATGACATCGGCCTCGCCACGCTGCCCGATGGGCGAACAATGGCTATCGTCGCTTTGCTCGCCGGATCGTCTGAAACCGAATCGAAGCGTGAGGCGATCTTGGCCGATTGCGCACGGACAGCGCTTCGCCCCGAAAGGTAGCCGGCGCAGGCCCTTGCGCCGGAAGCATCCTGCGGCAGGATGCCTGTGCTTGACGTCCAAGTTCACTGGCCCGATTTGCTGATTTCAAATAGGCACGTTGACCCGCCGCATTTGTGCGTCCCAGCGGTCGCATCCTGCTGGACGCAACTGTTCCGGCGCAAGGGCCTGCGCCGGCTACCTTTTCGTTTCGCACGATTCCGGTAAATTCCACCCCGCTCGGCACCGATATGTTTATTTGTGACCGTCTTCCTCTAATCTGGTAAGCTATATTACTTCATGTTGCCGCTGGCCCTTTCGACTTGCTGGAATTCGTATCGGCACCAAGACGGCTACGCGATGTTGCGGGAAATCCGCCAGCTCGGCTTCCCCGTTTGCGAGCTGGGCCATGCCATCCGGTTTTCGCTCTGGCCGGGAATTCTCAAGGCTCATGAAGAAGATCTGATCAAGATTCAGACGCTCCATAACTATTGCCCGGTGCCCACCAGCATTTTTCGACCCGACCCGAATTGCTACGAGTTTTCCGATGCGCGGCCTAACCTGCGCGCGCTGGCGGTGAAGGCGAGCCAGGACACCATCCGCCACGCGGCCAAGTTCGGCGCCAAGGCGGTGGTCTTTCATTTGGGCAGCGCGGGCCCCTACGGCGTCTCCCGCAAATTGAAGACGATTTACGACAAGGGCGGCTTCCTCACGCGGCCCTACACCGAGATCAAGGTGGAAGCGGTGAAGAAGCGCAAGGAAACCTTCAAAGTCGTGTGGCCGCGCGTGAAGGAGTGTCTCAAGCCTCTCGTCGATCTTGGCGGCGAGCTGAAGATGAAACTTGGCTTCGAGATACGGCAGGAGTTCGAGGAGTTTCCGCACGAGGAAGAATTCCCGGAAATCCTCGACGCGTTCCCGGCCAATGTCGTCGGCTATTGGCACGATTTCGGCCACTCACAGTGCAAGGAATTCCTCGGCTGGCATGACCATGTCGAGACCGTGCGGTTGCGTGCTCCGCGCCTTTTCGGCGCCCATATCCACGATTGCCGCCGCCCGCAGGAGGATCATCTACCTCTGGGCCACGGCGAGATTGCCTTCAGCGCGCTCTTGCCCCTGCTGCCGGAAAACGCTATCGGTGTACTAGAGCTCGCACCCGGAACGCCGGAGGAACAGGTCATCGCCAGTCGCCATTTATGGAATTCTTACGTCGCCGCATCGGGCTGATTATTCAGGTGCTGGTCTCTGCCCTGGCGATCGCCTGGCTGATGCGCATTATCGACTGGAACCAAGTCTGGTCCAACGTCCGCACCATGGATCCCAAATGGATCGTCTTAGGGCTGGTGGTCTTTGCCCCGGTCCTTTTTACCGTCTCGTGGCGCTGGCGCATGCTTCTGGCTGTGCATGGAGTCCATCTTCGATTTTGGCGCATCTTCGAGCTCACCATGATCGGCCAGTTCTTCGGTACGATCGGTCTCGGGACAACGGGCGGCGACGTCGCCAAGGTCTTTTATGCGGCCCGGGCCGTGCCTTCGCGGCGCGCGGCGGTCGCCTTCACGATTGTCGTTGATCGCGTCATCGGGCTGGTGGCCCTGCTCATTTTTGGGGCTGGGCTCTCCCTGACGCAGTTGCCGTTGCTCTACTCCCACGCTTCTGGGCCGTATAGCGGGCCGATCAGTCCTGCGTCGGCCACGGGCATTTTCTATTTCTTCGCGCTCGGCGGCATCGTCGCGTCTTTCCTCGCCTCCATCGGGCCGTTCGTGATGAAAATCCAAAAGCTACGCGAGTTGGCCAAGCGACTGCCCTTCATTCATCGCGGCGCAAAGCTCTTCATGGTGTACGAGCATTCCGCCCGCGCCGTGCGTACAAATTTGCTGGCCCTGCTGGTTTCCTTTCCCGGCCATATCTTCACCACACTCATGGGCTATTGCGTGATCCGGGCCATGGGCCTTAATCCTGACCTGTTGCCCATCTTCGCCATCATCGCGATAGTCAATATGCTCGTCGCGCTGCCGATCAGCATCGGCGGAATCGGAGTGCGCGAGTCGCTCTTCATCGCCTTTCTGGGCCTGCTCGGCGTTGACAAGGACCACGCCACGGCGTTTTCCCTGACTTGTTTTGTGATGAATGTTGTCTGGAGTTTAATTGGCGGGCCGTTCTATTTCCTCTATCGTTCGGAGACGCACACGCCTCCGCCCGATGTGGCCGAAGTTGAGCCCCTTTTCTCCGAACGATGAATGCCCAGGCCCGAGACATTGTCGCCCAGCTCCAGCGAGCAGGCTTCACGGCGTACTTCGCCGGTGGTTGCGTGCGCGATCAGTTGCTCGGGATCGAGGCGAAGGATTATGACATCGCGACCACGGCGCGACCCGATGAAGTGCAGCGGCTTTTCCCGCGCGTGACCAATCTGACGGGCAAATCGTTCGGCGTCGTGCGCGTGCTGGTGGGTGAGGAACAGTTCGAGGTCGCGATGTTCCGGCAGGACGGCATCTACGTCGATGGCCGTCGGCCGGTCACGGTTTCGCCTGCCACGCCGGAGCTCGATGCACAGCGGCGCGACTTCACCATTAATGGGCTCTTCTATGATCCAGTCGCTGAAAAGCTGATTGATTACGTCGGCGGCGAGGCGGACCTGCGCGCGAAAATCCTGCGCGCGATCGGCAATCCGGCGGACCGCTTCGGCGAGGACCAGTTGCGCCTGCTGCGCGCGGTGCGATTTGCCGCGCGGCTGAATTTCAAGATCGAGCCGCACACGATGGAAGCCATGATCGCGCTGGCGCCTTATATCCAGACGGTGAGCGCGGAGCGGATTCGGGATGAGATCAATAAGATCTTCACCGCGCGCAAGCCGGAGCGTGGACTGGACCTGCTCGACCAGAGTGGCCTCCTCAAAGAAGTGCTGCCCGATATCGCGGCCATGCATGGCGTTGAGCAGCCGCCCAATTACCATCCCGAAGGCGATGTTTACGAACATGTGCGGCTGATGCTGACCAAAGTGCAGGAGCCGAATCTCGACCTCGCGCTCGGCATTCTCTTTCACGACGTGGGAAAAAAACCGACCTCGAAAACGGACGAGAATGGTCGCATCCGTTTCAACGAGCACGAGAGCGTCGGCGCGGTGATGACCGAGAAGATCATGACCGAGATGCGCTACGACAATAAAAGCATCGAGACGGTGAAGGAACTGGTGCAGCACCACATGCAATTCAAGGATGTGCCGAAGATGAAGGCCTCCACGCTGAAGCGGATGATGGCGCGGCCCACCTTCCTGCTCGAGCTGGAGCTGCATCGCATCGACTGCGCGAGTTCGCATGGCGACCTGAAGCATTACGATTATCTCAAGCACCTGATTGAGACCATGCCGATCGAGCAGATCGATCCGCCTCAGTATATTTCAGGCCGCGACCTGATCGAGATGGGCCTGCGCCCTGGCAAGGAAATCGGCCGCATCCTGGAATTGGTACGCCTGGCGCAGTTGGACGATACCGTGCAAAGCCGCAACGAAGCATTGGCCATGGCGCGCAAACTGGCCAGCCGCGGCGTGGAAACGCATCAGCTTCCGCGTCTGCCGGAAGTGAAGCCGAAAAATCCCATTAAGCCTCCGGAAGAGCCTTCGAAAGAGGCAAGATCCGACAACGCACCGAAGTCGCCTGAAACGTCCCCGGATGGTGAGCCTAACAATCCACAAGGTACGCCGCCAGAAGAACCGCCGGCGAAATAAGTCCTATCGGTCCCATCCGTCGCATCTGTCCCAGCGCCGCTACAAACTCGTCAGCGCATACACCACCGGCACGCGCACGGCTCTTCCGGCGAACGCGTTGCTATGCCAGTTGTCGCGGATGAACGCACGCGTTTTCTCGTCAAGCACCGCGACACCGCTGGAACGCAGTACTTGCGCCAACGCGACATTTCCCGCGCGGTCAAACTGCACCAGCATCCGGACGATGCCGGTCTGTTGCAGGTCGCGTGCCTCGGAAGGGTAGGGCGGAAGAGGAAGGCCGACCAAGCTTGAAATAAATTTTTTGGTCGTGGGTCGAAGTCGACCGATGCCTCCACCATTGGCGGCAACCGAGGCCGCCTGGTGAATCGGCGCGCCTGTTTTCGCGGGTACCGCAGGCAGCGGCTTCGTCGGTTTGCCGGCCAGGACGGGCACGCCGGTTTCCGGATGTGGCAGGATCACCGGCTCCTGCGGCAGGGGACGA
>CAZZWT010000149.1:0-7897 GCA_964657775.1 uncultured Candidatus Methylacidiphilales bacterium
GCGCGAAGGCGACCAATCGCTTCCAACATGTCGCGATGGAAAAGAGCCGCCTGCACATCCCGATCTTGTTCGGCTTCGATGTCATTCACGGCCACCACACCACCTTTCCGGTTCCGCTCGCGCTCGCCTCCACGTTCGATCCCGATTTGGTCCGGCAAGCCTCGCACGTGGCTGCGCAGGAGTCGGCCGACGACGGCATCCGCTGGGTCTTTTCTCCGATGGTCGATATTGCCCGCGATGCGCGCTGGGGCCGTATCACCGAGGGCGCGGGCGAGGACACGTATCTCGGGTCCGTCATGGCCGGCGCGTACATCAAGGGTTACCAGGGCGACGACCTCGCCGCGCACGATTCCGTCGCGGCGTGCGTGAAACATTTTGCCGCGTATGGCGCGCCCAACGCGGGCCGCGAATACAACACAGTCGATATGTCGGAATTGACCCTGCGCCAAGTGTACCTCCCGCCTTACCACGCCGCGATCAAGGCAGGCGCGGCCACGGTAATGAGCGCATTCAATCCGCTCAACGGCGTGCCGGCCACGGCCGATCCTTTCACACTCACGAAAATCCTGCGCGACGAGTGGGGCTTCCAGGGATTCGTCGTCAGCGATTTCGGCGCGGTGAAGGAACTGATGGCGCACGGCGTGGCCAGCACCGCCGCCATCGCGGCGAAGAAAGCGCTCACCGCTGGCGTCGAAATGGACATGATGAGCGATTTCTACCGGACCAAACTGGCCGACTTGGTGAAGTCGAAGGATCTGCCGCAATCGGTGGTCGATGAAGCCGCGCGCCGCGTGTTGCGCGTGAAATTCGCGCTTGGCCTTTTTGATCATTCCTACGTGGATGAAAGCGTGCCGGCCTACGTCCCCACGCCGGAGAAACGCGCGCTGGCGCGCAAAGCTGCTGAGGAATCGCTGGTATTGCTGAAAAACGGCGCGAATCCGATTCCCTTCGCCCCGGGGCGCGTGCTGCCCCTCGCCAAGACCGCGCAGACGATCGCGCTCATCGGGCCGCTGGCCGATTCGCAAATCGACATGCTCGGATCGTGGAATGGAGTGGGCGATCCCAAGGACGCCATCACGCTGCTGACTTCGCTGCAGGCCCGCTGCGATCAGGCCAAGACCAAACTACTTTACGCGAAGGGCACTGAAATTCTCACCGACAACGACAGCGGTTTCGAGGCCGCGCTCGGTGCGGCGCGCAAAGCGGATGTCGTCATTCTCGCTCTCGGCGAATCGGCGCCGAAGATGACCGGCGAGTCGTCCTCTCTTACGCGCCTCGATCTCCCCGGCAACCAGGGCGACCTTCTGCAAGCGCTCACGAAACTCGGCAAGCCGACCGTGCTTGTGCTCTTCGATGGCCGGCCGCTCGCGATCAAGTGGGCCGCGCAAAATGTCCCCGCGATTCTCGAGGCTTGGTACCCCGGCATCGAGGCCGGCCCGGCCGTCACGGACGTTCTCTTCGGCGACACGAACCCGAGCGGCAAGCTGCCCGCCACCTTCCCGCGCGCGGTGGGTCAGGAGCCGATCTTTTATAACCAGCTCCCCACCGGCCGGCCGGCCGACGACATCGATCTCACCCATCCCCCGACCGGCGAGGACAAATATTATTCGCGCTACATCGACGAAACCAACGCGCCGCTTTTCCCCTTCGGCTTCGGCCTGTCCTACACAACCTTCACCTATTCGAAAGTGAAGCTCAGCCAAAGTTCGATCACGATTGAGCAGATGACCAATCCCAAGACGGGCCATTTCTACACGCCGCCGAGCAAGATCACCGTCACGGCGGAAGTGCGCAACACCGGCGAGGTCGCGGGCACCGACGTCGCGCAGCTCTACATCCGCAACACCGGCGGCAGCGTCGAGGAACCGGTGCGCGAGTTGAAGGGTTTTCAGCGCGTGACGCTCGCGCCGGGTGAAGTGAAGCAGCTCTCGTTCACCCTCGGGTTCGACGAGCTCTCCTACTACAACCTCGAGATGACGCGCGTGATTGAACCCACGCGGTACCAAGTCTGGATTGGCAGCAGTTCGGAAGCGAATCAAGGCGCCGAATTTGAAGTCACCGGGGAATAGGCTATGGTGCAACACTTCCGCCCGCCTCGATAGGAAAACCTCATGCGACTTCACCTCACCCTCGGCCTCATCACCATCCTCGCGCTGGTGCTGACGTTGCGTGCCGACAAGACGCAGCATCATTTCGCTTTTGCCGAAGTCGACCAAATGGCGCAGGCGCGCGCCGCGGCGAAATATGTCGCGCCGCCCGATGTCCTGCCGCCGCAGTTGAAGAAGCTCACGCCGGATCAGGACGCCGGAATTTTTTCGAAGATCAACGCCCGTTTATGGAAGAAAAAGGGGCTCCCGTTCCAGGTCGATTTTTATCATCAGCTCAACAGCAATCCCCAGCCGCACATTGCGCCGGAGATCAACACCGTCGATCGCAAGGGCAGTCATCCGCTTCCTTACTCGACGACTTTCTTCAATTTCAACAACCTGCACTTCGACCCGCCGTTGCCCGAGAGTAGCGGCTATGCCGGCTTCTACGTCCGTTATCCGAACATGGGCATCGGCAGCAACGCCAACTCGCTCGATGGTTTTTTCTCCGCGCTCGGCGGCTGTTACTTCCGCGCACTAGCCAAGGAGCAGGTCTACGGCCTCTCCGCGCGCGGCCTCGCCATCGACACGGGCATCGATGGCCGGCCGGAGGAATTCCCCATCTTCACCAACTGGTGGTTGCAGGAACCGGCGCAGGGCGCGAGCACCCTCACGCTCGACGCGCTGCTCGACAGCCCGGCCGTGGCCGGCGCTTACGAGTTCGTCCTTCATCCCGGTGCGGTGACGTCGGTCGATATTCACGCGTCGCTCTATTTCCGCACGCCCGTCACACGCCTCGGCATCGCGCCTTTTTCGAGCATGTACCTTTACGGCGAGAACGCGAAGAACCACTTCGGCGACAATGTCCATCCGGAGATCCACGATTCCGACGGACTTCTGATGCACAATGGCCGGGACGAATGGGTCTGGCGGCCCCTGGGTCAGGACACGCAGCTTCAGCTCTGTAATTTCATCGACGAAAATCCGAAGGGCTTCGGCCTGCTCCAGCGCGACCGCGATTTCCAGCACTACCAGGATTTGGCGATGAAATATAACGTCCGCCCCAGCGCCTGGGTGACGCCGCGCAACGACTGGGGCAAGGGCGTCGTGATGCTCATTCATCGCCCAAGCAACAACGTGAACTTCGACAACGTGGTGATGCTGTGGAACCCGGCGCAGACGATCAAGGCGGGCGACCACCTCGACCTGAGCTACACGATCGACTTCTACATGAACGATGCGGCACGGCCACCGCTCGCCTACGTCAAGCAGACGCTGATCAATTCGCCCGCGCCACCCCCGCCCGCGCCCCCGGCACCGCCTGTTCTTCCACCTCCCGCGCCGACCAATGGAAAGACTCCACCCGTCAAACCACCGGCGACGAACGCTCCCCCCGCGGCCAAACCGAGCACGAACGCACCGCCCGCCACGCCTACTCCTCCCCCGCCTGCCGCGCCACCGTCCGGGACAGTCCCGGTGCAGTTCCTCGTCGATTTCGTCGGCAATGGCATCGAGAGCACGCCGGCCGGCCAGCCCCCCGATCTCGATCTGGGAATGAACCCACCCGGGACTTACCTGCGCGAAAGCCTTGTCGAAAAAAATAGCTACGATAATTCCTGGCGCGTGACTTTCACCATCGTCCCCGCCAAGCGTTACGTGCCGACGGAACTGCGCTGCCGCCTCATGCACAACGGCAAACCGATCACCGAGACCTGGAGCTACACGTGGAACCAGTAACAAACCCCGCGACCAGCGACCAGCAGGCGTGGAACGACGCCTACGACCGGCTCGTCAATTTCCTGCTCACCTTCCAGCTTGCCGATCACGCCCACGTTTCGCAGAAGGCGCTCGAACTTTTCCAGGATGCGCAGAACGCCCATCGCGCCGACCCCACGCGCAATCCCGCCACCCATACCATGGAGCAAGCACAGAAGCACCTCGCCGAGTGGCTCGCGACCAACCTCGGCGCAGAGAACCGCACGCCCTCCCACATCCTTTCCACCGGCTACATCGCGCTGCTCCTCAGCCAAGTCTATCGCACCGCGCCGCGATCGTTCCTGGCCAATCCCGTGCCGGAAGAATTGCGTCAGGCGTTGCGGGAAACGCTGGTCGTGGCCGGGCCCGACATCAATATCTCCAGCATGACGCCGCGCCATCTCGACTTCGGCCCCATGCTCGAGATCGCGCGCCAGACGTGGCATCGCTGGAGCATTAAGGAATTCGTCGTCGCGCTCATTTTCTGGGGCGCCGTCTACACCTTCTTCTATTGGTGGTTGTCGCAAATTCTATGACCACTCCTCCTCCACAAAAAGCCGCGGCCCCGACCGACGATTTCATCGTCCGGCGCACCGTGTTCGTTGGCCTCTCCTCCGTGCTGACCGCGATCGGTTTCGTGCTCATGCTCAGCAGCTACGCGGGCCAGAAATTATTCTGGGAGGATTACATCTGCATCGTCGTTTTCCCGCTGCTCTTCAGCCAAATCGCGGTGGGTTTCGTCCTCGCGCTCTTCGGCTTTTTCGATCAACTGCGCGGCGGCGACAAACATCACCTGATGCGCGGAGCCTGGCGCGAGAGGGAGGAATCGATTCCGCTCGCCGCCACGGCCATCGTCGTACCGGTCTATAATGAGGATGTCGACCGGGTCAGCAAAGGCGTGGCGAACATGTGGCGCAGCCTCGAAAAAACCGGCCAGCTCGAGCACTTCGATTTTTATATCTGCAGCGACTCGAACGACGCCGACCACTGGGTCGAGGAGGAGTGCGCGTGGATGTCGCTTTGCCAGAAGCTCAATGCCTTCGGGAAAATTTTCTATCGCAAACGCCGCCACCGCATCAACGGCAAGAGCGGCAACGTGGCCGATTTCTGCCGCCGCTGGGGTAAACGCTATCGCTACATGATCGTGCTCGACGCCGACAGCATCATGGCCGGCGCCACGCTCGTCCGCCTCGTTCGCGCGATGGAGGCGAACCCCACCGCGGGCATCATCCAGACGCAGCCGTGCATGGTGCTCGGCACGTCGCTCTTCCGGCGCGTGCTGCAATTCTCCAGCCAAATTTATGGCGGCCTTTTCTCGCAGGGGTGCAGCATGGCCCAAATGTCGTCCGGCTCCTATTGGGGCCACAACGCGATCATCCGCGTCGCCCCGTTTATCGAGTATTGCGATCTGCCGATGCTCCCTGTGCCCGACGCGAGCAAGCGCCACGTGTTAAGCCACGACACGGTCGAGGCCGCGCTGATGCGCCGCGCCGGTTACGGCGTCTGGATCGCGTACGACGAGCCCGGCAGTTGGGAGGAAGGGCCGCCGAATTTGACCGACATGCTCATCCGCGACCGCCGCTGGTGCGCGGGCAATCTCCAGCACTTCTGGTTCCTCTTCGCGCGCGGCATCGAGAGCGGCAGCCGCCTGCAGATCTGGGTCGGGCTCATGGGCTACCTTTGCTCACCGCTGTGGCTGACGTTCCTCGTCGCCGGCTCGTTCAGTGCTTACTTCCGCCTGCGCTTTATGCAACTTTCCGCCGACCCGGAGGATCTTGGCGCGGCCACCACCACGTCCCATGCGGGACTTCTCTTCGCCCTCACGCTGACGCTTCTCTTCCTCCCACGCATGCTCGGCATTCTCAGTTCGCTCCGCAAAGCGCGCCAGTTTGGAGGCGCGATTCGTCTGGTCATCAGCGCGCTGGCCGAGAACGTTCTCTCCTTTTTCATGGCGCCCGTCCTGATGATGTTCCACACCTTCTTCGTTCTGCTGGCGATCTCCGGCCTGCAGGTGAAATGGAACGCGCAAAACCGCGCGGACAATGGTCTCACCTTCGCGCATTGCGTACGCATGTACGGCTGGCTCAGCATCCTCGCCATCATCGTTTGCCCGATCGCGTTCCACTATCTCGACAACGTCGCGCTCTGGCTATTGCCGATTCTCGCCGGCTGGTTTCTCGCGCCTTTCCTCGCGTGGATCACGAGCGGCAGCGGTCTTGGCTTGAAACTCAAATCACTCGGCTTCTTCGTCACGCCGGAGGAAACGAATCCGCCACAGGAACTCCAAGGCCTGGACGGGGATGAGGACGAATCTAAAACGCCGCTCTGGGTCCAGGCGTTGTTGAGCCCCTACGTGCAGGCCGTGCATCTCTCCATGGTGCGCCACAGTCAGGCAGAAGATGAGCCGGTGCAATCGATGAAGAACCTGCGCGAGCGACTGATCCGCGAGGGCCCGCAAGTCATCAGCGGTAAGGACAAGTTGCGTATCTTGTGGGACGGCACCACCGTCTTCTGGTTGCACGAGCAACTCTGGTCGCGTCCCAACGCGGAATTGCATCCGAGCTGGATTCCGCTTCAAGCCGACTGCAGCAAGAGCCGGTTGCTGACGCGGTATCTCACGGCAGAGTAACGCTCCTGAAGGTAGACGGCGCAGGCCCTTGCGCCGGAACGGTTGCGCGAGCACGCGCGACCGACCATGTTCGCGAATCAAAAACGACGCATGTTTTTGATTCGGGGGGCCAAGTTATTCCGCTCGGGACGCTTCCGGCAGAGAGCCTCCGCCGGCAATCTTCCCTTCGTGAATAAAAAAACCCGGCAACGAATTGCCGGGCTTTCTCACGCGTCCAATGACGCAAAAATTTAGACTGCTGCGGCCGACTTGCGGCTCTTCTTCGCGGGTGCGGTGGTAGGCGTTCCGGCGGCGGAAGGAACTTCGATCATCTCGTAGCCCAGCTTGCCCTCGGCGACTTCCTTCAGCGCGACGTCCATGAACGTCAACTTGGGGTCGAACGCGACCAGCGGACGAAAGCCCTGTCCGAGCTGGCGCACCCGCTTGGAGATAATGTTGACCAGAACCTGGGGGCTCTGCACGGTTTTGAGGGCATCTTGGACGAGGGTCTGTTTCATAATTTCAAATATACCGAGGGAGAACGGGACGAAATTCCGTCAAGCGGAAAAGTTTGAGTATGGCGGGCAGCATGGCATAACTCAAGCTTATCTTTCGCAGAATTTTTGCGAGATATCCATCAGACCGTCAACTGCTTCGCCCGGTCGCCCGGAAAGACCTTCCCTTCGCACAACGTTTTTGAACAGATGATCGACTTCCCACGTCAAATGCGTAAAATCTCCATCGAATGTCTTCCCATTAGGGCAAGACCACTATATATAGTACGAGCAATTCATGAAGCCCACCACCGGTTCCCCCAGACCCCGCCGGTCGGTCGCGCCCAAGCCTAGGCCCAAAGTCCGTCTCGACCTGAAACGTGCCCCGGAACGGGATCGTACGCCCGATCTAGACGAGGAGAAAAAGAGCAGCTTCTGGAAATGGGTCGCCCTCGTCGCGTTGCTGCACGTTCTTATCATCAGCATCGCCTGCCTCATCTACGGGCTGACACCTGCACCGAAACCGCCGGAACAATTCATCTCGCTCCTTCCGCAAGGTGACGTGGTAAAGGGTACTGCCGGCGCGCAAGAGGCGCACAAGCTCGGCCCGAGCACCGCCGCGCCCACGGAACATCATCACACCTCATCGACGCCCCCTGCTGCGGCTAAGCCACCGACGCCCGTCACGCCGCCGCCCAAGCCGAAGCTCCTGCTTCCGCCCCCAACCATTGAACCGCCGTCGAAGCTGACCCCAGCCACTCTCGTCAAGCCGCCGCCCAAGCCCACACCGCCCAAACCGAAAGTGAAAGTCGATCTTACCCTCGCCGATGCGCCCGACACCGACAAGCCCGTGACCAAGCCGAAGGAGCATCCCAAGAAGCCCGCCGAAAAGCCCAGCGAGGACAAGGATGACACGCCTGATCACCCAGAAAGCTCGGGACTGAGCAAGGAAC
>CAZZWT010000150.1:0-7880 GCA_964657775.1 uncultured Candidatus Methylacidiphilales bacterium
CCCAGGGTAGGCGCTGGTGCGCCAAGCCTTCGCTTTATTATTCCAACCCCGTTGGGGTTGGCTGAGGGAGGCGAAATCAGCGACGGTCACAGACCGCCGCTACAATTTTTGAAATGGGTCGGGCCGGAAGCCGACGTTCCGGGCGAGATGTCGTGGCGCCTTGATTACATCCCGCCCAGTTCGGCGATGTAGCCGACGGGCTGCTTGCCGATGCTCTTGAGGAAGGCGAAACCCTTGGTGGAAATCTGAAAGAGCTGGCCGTTGCCGCCGGCGGGGTGGATGAAATCGTTGGCTAGCAACTCCTCAAAGGCACTGTCCCATTTTTCGATCGTGGAGGCGTCCTGTTGGTCGACGAGCTGTTTGCCGTTGGCCTGGATGCGCAGCATGTTGCCGACCTTCACGCGGCCGACGTAGGCCTCGAAATCGTCGCAGGCCTCGACCAAAATCGACTGCGCGCACATGGAGAGCGCCTTCGGGGTCGGCGCGGGAGGCGGCATCGGCACGGCCTCGAGCGATTCGTGCGAATCGGTCTTGAAGTGGACATGGTTCGCCACCGTGAGGTCGAGCTGGCGCGCGAACTTGGCCCGGAGATCCTTTTCATC
The DNA here is from genome assembly GCA_964657775.1 of uncultured Candidatus Methylacidiphilales bacterium. Lineage (GTDB taxonomy): Bacteria > Verrucomicrobiota > Verrucomicrobiia > Methylacidiphilales > UBA1321 > JABDGH01. The sequence goes on from CAZZWT010000150.1 coordinate 603, forward strand.
GCCGTAGGAATCGACCGCGGCAGTGGGGTAGCGCCTGGCAAAATCGTGCATCGCCCGGCCGGGCGACTGCGGTCCGCCGGTCAGGTCGGCACGGCCCTCGGAAAAATAGACCAGCGCAGGGTGGCCGGCCTGGACCTGCTTCTCGACCTCGGCCTCGAGCGCCGCCGCCCGCTCATTGGCCGCGCCGCAGAAGAACGCGACCACCATGTCGGCGGAAGTAGGTCCGTCCTCGCCATCGAGCGGGAGGAGAATCCGCTGTTGGTTAAGGGCAAGATGAGCGTTCCACTCGCGGATGGCGTCACGGACGATGGTCAATTCCATCCCGGCGCTTCCAGGGGAAGCGATCCTGATGCTGTAAGCATTGACCGTGCAGGGCATAGCCGTGTCGAAGAACGAACGCGATAACCATAACCACTTTATTCGGCGAAAGCCACTAAAAGATGCAATTGCTACTAAGTCGTAACGTTGGAGACACCAAAGGGAGGTTTCGCACGGCGGACTGCAGAGAAAAGGCAAAGGGCTGAAAAGAAGGAAATGGGAAGGAGAGTTTTTAGCAGGATTAATAAAAACAAATGGTGGGTGAGGATCTGTGCCGACCGCACCCGCCTCAATTCCATTCGATCATTTTCCTTCCCCCTTTTCCGCTCTCTGCCTTTCTTTGCAGTCCTCCGTGCGAAACCTGCCTTTCTGCGAAATTGCCTTCCCAAATCCGCCGCTCGTGAGCATTCTTGCCCAGCGTGCCTCCTGAAAGCCCGACATCTCCCGGCACTCACGCCTCCGAAACCTCCGCCGCAAAACCTGCTTCGCGCTGGGCGATCAATCCCGGCACTTTTGTCAAGCGGACGTTCTCCTGGATCCTGCTGTGGATTGTCGTTTTCTGGTTCGTCTCCTCGGGCTGGGACACCGGCTGCCTGTTGCTCATCGCCTTCTTTGGGCTGGCCGGCCAGTGGGAATTCTACCACGCGCAGGAGGAAAAAGGGCACAAGGTGTTCAAGCAAAGCGGGCTCTTTTGCGGCATGCTGATCTTTGTCAACTCGTGGTACTTCCTCGTCCACGCCCCGGAAAAAGTGCGGCTCGTCCACTTCGGTTGCGAGCTCGTCCTGGTCTTTGCCGTGCTCGGCGCGTTGATCCGGCTGGTCGTCCGGGCGGAGGAGAATAAGGCGCCGATCACCACCGCGGCGCTGACCTTGCTCGGCCTGATGTACTCGCCGTTCCTTTTCAACTTTGTGGCCTTGCTCCTCTTCCTGCCAGGCACGACGGGCGTGGTCGATCCGCACGCGCAGAATCGCTTCCTGCTCATCTATCTGCTGGCGGTGACGAAGTTCTCCGACGTGGGCGCGTATGTCGTCGGCTCGCTCATCGGGAAGCACAAGATGATCCCGCGCATCAGCCCGGGCAAGACGTGGGAGGGCTTCGTCGGTGCGATCCTGACTTCGCTGATCATCAGCGTGTGTATGACGAAATTCATGGGCGAGAAGGTACAGGCGATCGATTTCAAGGACAGCCTCATCCTCGGCCTGCTCCTGCCCCTGGTGAGCGTGGTGGGCGACCTCGCCGAATCGGTGGTCAAGCGCGATGCGTCGATCAAGGATTCCGGGCATTCGATTCCCGGCATTGGTGGAGCGCTGGATTTGATCGACAGCATTTTATTCACCGCGCCGGTGCTGTATTTTTATCTGCAGTTTACGGCGCCCGCGGTGCCGTAGCCATGAAATACAAAATTCACAATACGAGGCATCTTGAGAAGCGTTCCCGAGAACGCGGATTCACGATCAAGCAGGTGCTTGAGACGGTAGGATCGCCGACTAATATTTTGAAACAGCCACCGCGTCGCGGCAACCACAGCGGAATGATCTGGTTGTTTTTCCGAGCTTACGGCAGTAACGTACTGGTCGTCGTGGCATCGTCTAAACCTCCGATAGTTGAAATCGATACCGAAGCCACCGCTGCTTATGTTCGATTTGGCCGCGGCAAGGTGGTTCGAACCGAGCCATTTGGAGGCGCAGATAGCCTTGTCACGGTAGATTATGATCAGAAGGGGCGAATTATAGGCATTGAGGTAATCGGACGGAAAGAATTTGGGATTACGCATCTTCTCAAGGATTTTCCCTTGGAGATCGACGGTGCAGCCTTGAGCAGGGCCCGTTACGTTTCGGCTGATCTAGTGGCGAAGCGCAACTAGACTAGTTGTCAGGTTATCGTAGGATCACGAACCCCTTGAAATTGCTAAGCGCGGGTTGCCAAGTCTCATGCTGTTTCTGGATGAAACCCGAAAGCTCGCTCTCGGCAATGCCGGTGAGAAACGCTTTCAACTCCGCCTTGCCCGCCTCGGCGATGACCTCGACGCGGCCATCCGGGAGATTGCGCACCGTGCCGGTAACATCGAAGCCGCAGGCGAGTTGCCGCACGGTCATCCGAAATCCGACACCATGCACGCGGCCGGTATAGAGGACAGTCACTCGTTCCATATCCAACGCTAGAGCTTAACCCCTTCCGCCTCCAGAATCGGGTTCACCTGGTCGAAGAGCCACTTCAGCACCGCGTCGTTCGTGGGCGAATCTAGGTAGGCCATGAAAATCCCGGAAGCGCCTTCGCGGAAGACCAGCGTCTTGTTGCCGAACGCCACCACCCCCGTCTCGGCCGGCCGCTGCTCCGCGCGGTTGGCGGAAAGCACGCCGCGGCACGTCTCCGCGATGAAGGTCAGGTTTTCCGGCGAGATGACGCTGTTGGCGCACCAGCCGTCGAGCTTCCCCTCGCCGGAGACGAACGCGGCGGCGATCATGCCCTCGATCAAGGCGATTTTTTCAAAAGCTTTGTTCACGGCACCATTTCATATATTGCACGCGCATCTGTTCCGTCGTCCACGCCGTCTCGAAGACCGCATGTCGCACGCCCATGTTATCGGCCACCAGCACCTGCTGCAAATGCGGGCCAAGCAGCGTCAGGCTGTCGAAATATTCCAGCTCCAGCGCCACGGCGACATCGGCCATCTTGCGGAAAATAAAGGTGGTGATGAACGCGCACCGGTCCGCTTCGGAGACCTGCGAGCCCTCCAGCAAGTCGCCGGAAAGATTGACCATCCAGTGCGAATTGACCCGCGGCAGCTTGGTCGCCCCGGCCTTCGGTTTCAGGTCGGGAAAAGGGACGGGAACGGGCTGCGAATCGGACTCCAGCGGCGGCGCTTCCTTCATCACGGCCAGAGCCGCCGTCTCGGAGGGCTTGGCCTCCGCCACGGTGAAGAGGCCGGGCTCGGGCACCGGCGGTACGGGGGCGGTTTCCTCCGGCCTGCGCACCGCTTCCAGCAGCAGTCGGTACGACGTGTCGATCGTCTTCGGCGGCGTGTGGGTCAACTTGATGGCTCGGACGCGCATTTGGCCGCCGTCCCAGCGCAGGATATCGGTGAAGGCCGCCTCACCGCTCTTGCCCGGGTACTGCGCGTGGTAGACCTCGCCGCGGTAGATGAAGATATCGCCGCCCTGGAACTGGCTGCGCACCGCCAGGAGTACGGAGTCGCCCGCCAGGCAGTGGTTTTGGACGAGATCGACCACGTTGACCAAGCCGGGCGATTCCTCCTCTGAAGTCGACCCCTTGGGCTTCGGCTTGAGCACGCCCTTGATGGCCTCGATCGCGAGATCGAATTCGCCGGGCGTCTTGGGGCGCGCCAGGAAAAGATCGGCGCCGTTCTGGTAGGCGGTCGCGAGTGTGGTTTCATCCGTGGCGTCGCTGACCACGACAAACCTGCACGCCGGCGCCTGGGGCCTGATCAGAAGGAGCAACTGCATGCCATCGATCGTCTCGACGACGGAGTCGATGAGGATAAGCTCATATTGCTGCGGCGTGAGCTGCATGGCGCGCAGCGGATCGAGCTCGATGTCGATCCGCGCCACGCCCTGCCCCAGCGCCAGCAGGCAGTGGCGCATCGCCTGGACGTACTCGCGGTTGGCCGTGATGATAAGGGCATGGTGCAGCATCGTCGTTAGTCCTACGCTGGACGACCATACGTCAACGAGGGCACTGCGTGAATAGCAGACATGCGATTACTTGTTGTTGCGAATGGCACCACTCAAGGAAACGTAATTGGCGCAGGCAGTTACTCAAGGTTTTTTACTGGGCGGAAGATTTAACAGGAAACATAAAATCATGAAGAACCAGAAAAGGGGTGATGGCAGGACGCCCTTCCGACCTTCCTGTCTTTCGGGATTTCATGTCCTCCTGTTGAAACTCGTCGTGCGCAGCATCCATTCGGCTCGAACGCGAATCCCTTTAATAACCTTTAGAGCTTTAAGGATTGCCACCCTTCGCCGAGTCGGCCTTAATTTCAACCCTTCATGTCGTTGATTCACCGAGTCCTCCAACGGATCATGGGCCTTGCCGCCCGGATGGTCCTCGCCTGCCCGGGGATCATTGTGATCGTCGGCGTCGTCCTCGCCCTCGCCGCCCTCGGCGTCGTGCTGACCAAGTTCACCGTGGTCAACAACACCAGCGACCTGCTCAGCGACAAGTATCCGTCGAAGATGAATTACAACCAGCTGAAGAAGGACTTCGGCAGCGACTACCGCTACATCATCATGATCCACTCGGACGATGTGGCGCAGAACCGGCGCGCGGCAGATGAGATCGGCGCCTACCTGCCGACGCTCGCGCCGCAGATCACGACCGTGCTGTCGAAGATCGATTTCACCTCGGTGAAGCCGCGCCTGCTTTTCACCCGCTCACCGGAAGACCTGGAAAAGATCGCGAAACAACTGGCGGATCAGGTCAACCTTCAGACGCAGACCGCGGACAAAAACCAGAAGCTGCAGCAAATGGCGCTCGACCTGAACTCGATCCTGAGCGAGACGCTGGCGAAATTCAACGACCCGAATTACCTGCACGACAAGAATAACTGGAAGGACTTCACGCCCTTCGTGAAGCAGTTCAACGCGCTGCTCGACAAGATTTCTGCCCAGGCGGAAAACAAGACCGTCGAGCAGGTTTCGCCCGATTCCGATAACAGCGATGACAACGACGACGTGGACGCGAACGAGATGATCGCGCAGCACGAGTACTTCACGCTGCAGGACGGCAAATCGGTTTTGCTTTTCGCTTACACGGGTGAGGAGGAGAAGGACTCCGCCGCGCCGTTCGCCGACACGACGGAAAAGATCCGCGCTCACCTGAAGGAACTCGAGGCGAAGTATCCCGGCGCGAAGCTGACGGTGACCGGCGAGCCCGCGCTCGACACCGACCAGGCCGTTGAGGCGAATGACGACGCGACCATCGCAAGTTTGATCACGGTCGGCCTGATCATCGCGCTCTTCTTCTTCAGCTATCGCACCTTCCTGCGGCCGACGATGGCGATTCTGGTCCTCATCATGGCGGTGCTCTGGTCGCTCGGTTTTGCGCTCGTCACCGTGGGCCACTTCAACATTCTTTCCATCGCGGTTATCCCCATGGTGCTTGGCATCGGCATCGATTTCGGCATCCAGATTCTCGGTCGCTATGAGGAGGAGTTGAGCCACGGCCGCACCATCGCCGAGGCGGTGACCGACGCGTTGCAGCACACCGGCGTGGCGATCATCACCGGCGGCAGCACGACGGCGCTGGCTTTCTTCACCCTGTGCTTCAACGATTTCGTCGGACTCGCGGAACTGGGCGTCATCGCCGGCTCAAGCATGGTGCTCTGCATCACCGCCAATTTGCTCGTCCTGCCCTCCGTCTATATCCTGCTTGATCGCCGGCGTAGCGCGGAGGACCTGAAAGCCAATTGCCTCGACACGTCCTGGAAATTCATCCGCACGTGGGACCGCGACATGGTGCGCAATCCATGGCTCTGGATCATCATCTCCATCGTCATCTCGATCGCCGCAGCGGTGAGCCTGCCCAGGCTGCGCTTCGACTATAACCTGCTCCATCTCGACAACCAGAAGGCGCCTTCGGTCGTCGGCCTTTACGATGTGATGAAGGCCTCCCAGGGCACGGGCGGCGACCAGGTCTCGACGATTTACGCGTCGGTTGTGGCGGAGAATCTGGACGACGCGCGCGATCTCGCGAAGAAGCTTTCCGCGCTGCCGCAGGTCGCCAAGGTCGAGTCGATCCTCGAGCTCGTGCCGGAGGGCCAGGAGAAGAAGCTGCCGATCATCAAGCGCATCGTGGCCTCGGGCGCAGCGCTCAACGTCAAGCCGCCGACGAACAAGCCGGTCGATATTCCCAAGGCGCGGCAGGACGTGAAGAGCCTGCTCCAGCAATCGAAGGATGGACTCAAGCAAGCGCAGGGTTACGCCGGCATTTCGTCTGTCGCCAAGCAGGCGGTGGCGGCATTCCAGTCGATGGTGCCGACGCTCGAGCGCGCGGACAAGGCGCTGAATTCGGCGCCGGCCGATGAAATCCAGAAGCGGTTCAGCGCCTCCTCGACCGGCGCGTTCAGCCGCATGCAGGCGAACATGGTGATGCTGAAATCGCAGAAGTCCGACCGCGGGCTGACGCTGGACGATGTGCCGCCGCAGTTGAAGAAGCTCTTCGTCGCGCCGAACGGCAAGATCCTGCTCCAGGTTTACGGCAAGCAGGACCTCTGGGAACGTGGACCGGATGAGGATTTCACCAAGGCCGTTCTCTCCATCGCGCCAAAGGCGACCGGCACGCCGATCCTGAATTACGACGCGACCGAGTTGCTGCGCATCAGCTACCTCCACGCGGCGGTCTGGGCCTTCGTTGCGATCACGATTCTGATTTTTCTCCACTTCCAGAGCTTCACCTTTCTGCTGCTAACGCTGACGCCGCTGGTCATGGCCGTGCTCTGGCGCACCGGCGCGATGGTCTGGTTCGGCATCGAGTTCAACCCGGCGAACATCGTGACGCTGCCGCTCATCATCGGCATTGACGTCGCGTTCGGCGTCTACATCATCGATCGCTACCGCGAGGATGGAAGGCTGAGCATCTTCGCCGGCAGCACAGGCAAGGCGATCATCATGTCGTCGCTGACCTCACTCTTCGGTTTCAGTTCGCTGCTGATTTCCAGCTTCAAGGGCATGTGGGACATCGGTCAGCTGATGTCGCTCGGCATCGCCATCGGCTTGGTCACGGCGATCTTTATTCTGCCGCAGATTCTCTCGCTGCTGAAACCCCGCGCGCCCGAAGCCGAGCCGAAGTAAAAAGGTAGCCGGCGCAGGCCCTGCGCCGGAAACGTCCCGTCCGGGACGCCTCGATCCCCGAATTAAAAGAGTGTTATTTTAGGTCCGTGCACGCAGGCGGTCGCGCGTGCTCGCGCAACCGCTCCGGCGCAAGGGCCTGCGCCGGCTA
>CAZZWT010000151.1:0-7815 GCA_964657775.1 uncultured Candidatus Methylacidiphilales bacterium
ATCTGTAACCCATGTGCCCGGGAGTTTTTGTTACCCTTGCATCGGAACATTCATTTTTAACTTATTCCGGTGGTGTCGGCCTGCTGGCCTCAACCACCGGCTACGGTTAGGGCAAGCCTCCGGCTTGCTAAAAATAGCATAATCGGACTTTCGCAGAGGGTCTCGAGTTGTCCGGTCGCCTCGACCGGTCCTTCGGTCGAGGCTCAGGAAGCAGCCGAGGATTTCCGCTTCTTCAGTTGCTGTGCCGCAAAATCCCGTCCGCGGCCAATGCCGGCACGACGGTCAACTGATCCACCCTCGCGCAAAATGGAATATCCTTTTCCAACCCCACCTTCCGCAATTCCCGCCCCGCGTCGCAGCCTTGGAGCATCTCGGTCAAATTCCGTCGCACCGAGCGGTACAGATGTACCAGAGCGTGATCCTGGTCCAGCGCCTCCGCCAGCGCGCCCGCCACCGCCGCATCGTCGACGCCCAACGCGCCGTTGCAGCCGGCGCACAGGATGATCCACGGCGGTCCCACTTTCCGGAGTTCTTCCGCCGCCACCGTCAGATTCAAAAAACTCGCCGTCATCACCACGCGAGCCCCCGCGCCTGCGGCCAGCGCCTGTGTCCCGTTCGTCGTCGTCAGGATAATGCGCCGACCCTTGACCCGCGCCGGGGTGAAATCCTCCGGCGAATTCCCGAGGTCAAATCCCTCCACCATCGCGCCACCCCGCTCGCCGGCCAGCAGCGCCTCGGGGTTCTGCGCCTTCAACGCGAATGCCGCCTCCACTCCCGCAACCGGCTGCACGCCCTCCGCACCATGGGCCAGCGCGGTGGCAAGGGTCGAAGTCGCGCGGATGACATCGATGACCACACACGCGGAAGCGCGCCGTTGCACGGGATCGAGGCTCTTCCACTGCACCGGCGAATAACAAATCTCAAGCTCGGACATGCTACGAATTTAGCCATAAAAAAGCGCAAAGAACGAAAAAAACTGGAGATTCGTCAAAAGCCTTCACTGGATGGAGACCATCCGCCGCAGAGCGTTGACGGATGGCTTGAGCGCTCCAAGTCAGGCGCCTACGCTGACCAAGTGAACATCCTCACGCCCGGGTTTGATCGGCGTCGGTTCCTGCGGACGCTGGGGCAGGGGGCACTCCTTAACGCCGTACCGCGCGCGCTGTGGGCCGGCGAGTCCGAGGTCGTCACCCTCTCGATCCTGCATACCACCGACCTGCACGGCCATATCCTCCCCACCACGGATTACAACGATAATCCCGACCTTGGCGGCCTGGCCCGCTGCGCCACTCAAGTCCGAAGCTGGCGGCAGGCCAATCCCAACTCGATCGTCCTCGACATCGGCGACGTCTACCAAGGCACCGAGTTCGGCCTGCACACGCGCGGCGCGACGATGATCCGGTGCTTCAACGCGCTCGCCTACGACGCGTGGGTCATCGGCAACCACGACTTTGACTGGGGTCTCGACGCGCTGTCCGATTGCGTGGCGCTTTCCGCCATGCCGGTGCTGGCGGGTAATGCGATGGTGCGCGGGAAGCCGGTGGGCCATTTGGATGGATCGGCTGGCGCGCTGGCGCGGATGCGCCCGTGGTTGCTGAAGGAAATTGGCGGCTTTCGCATCGCCATCGTCAGCCTGACCACGCCCGCGCTCTCGACCTGGCTGCCGCCGGAGGCCCGTCCCGGCTTCGAGTTGCTCGACCCGGTGGAAGCTTTGCGCGCCGTGCTGCGCGAGCTCAGCACGCAGAAGCCGGACGCCATCGTGCTGGCTGGCCACATGGGCCTCACGCGCCGCGACGACTACGCGAACCGCATCGGTGCCCTCACCCGCGAGTTCCCTCAACTCACCGCCTGCATTGGCGGCCACACGCACCAAAACCACGGCGGCGAAAACGCGAACGGCGTGCTCTATACGCAGGCCGATCATTACGGCATCCATGTCGGCAAGGTCGATCTCACCTTTGATCGCGCGTCCCGGTGCTTGCTCGCGCGCGAAGCCGTGACCGTGCCGATGGACTCCCGCGTTCCGCTCGACCCACTCGTCCTTTCCGTCGCGCAGAGCGAATTGGATGCGACGGACAAGCTTCTTGCCCAACCGATCGGCGAGCTGGCCGAACCGTTCGATGTCACATCCTCGTTCGGGCATCCGAGCGACATCGAGCGCCTGATCGCCAGCTCGATCATCGCCGCCCTGCGCAAAAAAAGCGTGGAAGTCGATGCCGTCGTCCACGGTCTCTTCGATGAAAAGCATCCGCTGGCTGCGGGCCCGAAAACGGTGGCGGATGCCTGGGCCGTTCTTCCCTATGAAAATCAAATCGTGACCGTCGAGTTGACCCGCGACGACGTTCTCGCTCTGGCCCGCGATCTTGCCGGTAGCCGCGATGCGCGCAACATCATGGGCATGCGGGTCACCGGCTCCGGGCAGGGGACCGCTTTTCACGTCGATGATTTGCGCGCGGCCGACGGCTCAGGGTTGCCGGACAAGCCTGCGTACCGTCTCGCGCTCAACTCCTACGACTCGCAGTCCGGCGGCCAGCGTTTCCCCACTGTGGCCAAGCTGGTCGCGAATCCGGCCAACAAGCGCGTCCTTCATTCGATTCAGATTCGCGAGGCGCTGATCGACTTTTTCCTGACACGGCAAAAAGTCAGCCGCGCCTCGCTGCTGGTTTGATCGGCTCAGGAAATAAAGCGGATCGTCAACGGATAACGGTAAAATCCGCCCTCCGCCGCCTTGATCGTGGCGACAATGGCGAGCACCACCGTGAGCAACCCGAGCACGGCGTAGACGAGAAAACCGATCAGGATGAAACAGAGGGGAATCGTGCAGATGGAATAAAGCAGCAGCGAGAGATGAAAGTTCAGCGCCTCGCGCGCGTGAGCCGTCACCCACTCCGAATCATCCCGCTTCACCAGATAGACGATGAGCGGCAGCACAAAAACGAATCCCACGAACACGCAGAGATGACAGGCGATGGCAAACAATTTGTCCGTGCTCGAAACGGCTGTGTTCGGAGAGGGGATGGGCGGAGGATTCATATCTCCCCGATCAATAACGGGCGCGCGGTCGCTTGACGATCAAAACCTTTCCGTCGCCTCCGCGCGGGGGAGAATACTCGACGCGAATTCGTTTCGTTGCTACGTTTTCCCTGCAGCGGGCCTATAGCTCAATGGTTAGAGCAGGGCACTCATAATGCCTTGGTTACAGGTTCAAATCCTGTTGGGCCCATCTCCTTTTACCACGCGTGCATCTTTTCCTGTCAGCCGGCGCGGGATTCGTTTATACACCGGGATTGGCCTGACATGGGTATGAGCGATTTTTCTGGAAAGCCTGCCGGCGATCGCTTCAGGCTGGCGGGCGTTCTGCTGCTTGTTCTTTTTGTGGTCGCGGGGATGATCTATAGCGCGCTCCTCGCTCCCGTTGCGCGCTATACCGATGAGCAGAAGTATCTGGAGCTTAGCGCGAATCTTGTCCATGGCCCGGGGTTTTCCGTTGATGGAAGCAATGCAACGGCTGCGCTGGCGCCGGGCTATGCCTTCTTTCTGGCCGCCCTGCGTTTGGTGGGTGGCGATTTCATCACGTTTCGCGTGGCGCAGTTTCTTCTGATCGCCGCAACAATTCTGCTCGTCGCGCGGCTCGACGCAGGCCGACCGATGTTCGCCGGAACTCTGATTTGCACCGCGCTGGTCGCCGGTTACCCGATCCTCTTTTACACCAGCGCCACGCTTTATCCGCAGACGCTGGCGGCCTTTCTTTTTATCGTGGCACTTTCGTTCCTGCTCAACGCACCGCGGACACCGACGTTAAACTCGCTCGCGGGCCTTTCCTTCGGCTCCCTCATCCTCGTGGTGCCGACATTTCTCCCTACCATGGTGGTTGTCCTTGGCGCGGCCGGTTTCCTCAAAATCGTTCGCTGGCGCGAAACGCTGGCAGTGGCCCTCGTCGCAGTCCTCGTTGTGGGCACTTGGACGGCGCGCAACGCCCTTGTTTTCCATCATTTTGTTCCCGTCTCCAGCAACTCGGGCCTCAATGTCCTGGAGGGCAACAACCCGGCGGCCAATCCCGAGGCGGCGGCGAATGTCGGCATGCAACCGTACTACGAGCAGACCGGCAACCTTCATCTCGATGAATTTCAGGCTGACCAATACTATCGTGCCGCCGCGCTCTCCTGGATCGAGGCGCATCCGGCGGATGCCTTCATCCTCTATCTTGAAAAAGTTGCCAACTTTTTCAATTTTAGGAACGTCTACTCGTCGGAAGCGCTGCCGGAAGTCTCGGGGTGGAAACAAGTCGTTCTCGGCGTCAGCTATCTGTTCCTGCTCGGGCTTCTGGGTTGGCGGCTGGTCGATTTCCGCCGATTCCCCCTCACAACGCGCGAGAAATTATTTTTGATTGTCTATCTCCTGAGCGCCTTTACCTCGGCCATTTTCTTCACGCGCATCCGGCATCGGCTACCTTACGATTATCTGATTATTGCCATCATCGCATCAAACCTGAGCACTCGTCTGCAGGCGCGGTTGGCCGACGTGGCGCATGTTGGGCAATAGAATTCATTTTGACTTGTGGGAAATGAGCGGCAACGATCACCCCCTAGAAAGAAGTTCAGCCGCATTTCAGAGAGGATTGAAAAAGCATAGTTATGGAGGAGACCCCTGAACTTAAGCGCCGGTGCCTGTCGGTAGTCATGCCAGTCTATAATGAAGCGGCCACGGTGCATGAGATTATTCGGCGCGTGCTGGCGCAACCGCCGGTGCAGGAGTTAATCATCGTCGACGATTGCTCCAGCGACAACACGATGGAGGTGCTCCGCAAGATTGCCGCCACGGACGAGCGGATTCGCCTGTTCGGCCACGAAGTCAACCAGGGCAAGGGTGCGGCACTTCGCACCGGTTTCAAGGAAGCGAAGGCGGACATCGTCATCATTCAGGATGCCGACCTGGAGTATGATCCCAGCGAGTACGGGAAGGTCCTCAAGCCGATCCTGAGCGGTCAAGCCGACGTGGTTTACGGCTCCCGCTTTCTTGGCGCGGAGATGCATCGCGTGCTTTATTACTGGCACTCGATCGGGAATTACGTTTTGACCCAGATGTCGAACATGGCGACCAACCTGAACTTGACCGACATGGAAACCGGATCCAAAGCTTTTCGCCGCGAGATCATCCAGAATATTTCGCTGGTGGAGAATCGGTTTGGGGTTGAGCCGGAGGTCACCGCCAAGGTCGCCCGGTACAAGCCGAGGTTGCGCATTTACGAGGTCGCGGTGTCCTATTACGGCCGCACCTATGAGGATGGGAAAAAAATCGGCTGGCGTGATGGCGTCCGCGCGCTCTTCGCCATTTTGAAATACAACTTTTTCTCTTAGAGGCTCCCAGGCGGCGCTGCCGGTAAAATAGCCGATGGACAGTACCGGCGAAACCCGTTTGAATAAGTCGCTTCAGCGCGTCTCTCGTTCGTAGTCGACCGCGTCAAACACGACTTCATCGAAATGTTGTCCCGCCAGCACAATTTTTATCAGCAGTTCCTGCAACTTGCTGACGCGTTCCTCATTGGCAGCGCGCTCTGGCTGGCCCACGCCATCCGTTTCTATATCCTGACCCAGGTCGTCCTTTTCGACGATACGCCGATGCAGCCGCAGTTCGCCAACTGTTACTGGATGATCGCGCTCGCACTGCCGCTGGGTCCGCTCGCGCTGGAGTACATGGGCTTTTATCAAAGCCAGCCCCCCATGAATGGGGCCAGGGCCATCGGCAAGGCGGCGTGGGCGCTCTTCCTGGTCCTGGTCGTGATCTTCACCTGCGTCATTGTTTTTCGCGTGCCACAAAAGACGATCAGCCGTACTGCGCTGGGCCTTTTCTTCGTCGTCGGCACCGGATTGCTTTCCATGCGCGCCGCCGTCTTTCGCCAATGGCTGCAGCGGCGCGGGTCGCGAGTGCACCTGCGGCAATACATCCTGCTTTGCGGCCAGAGGACGGACCGCGAAATCTGGAAGCAACGTTTCCTGCTTCAGCCTGGACGCAATTTCGAGATCAAGGCGGAATTCGATTTGCGCGAAGAGGGCCTCGAGCGATTTATTGAGACCCTGCACGTCGAGACCGTCGACATCGTGGTCTTCAGCCTGGAAGAAAACCTGATACCGCAGATGCGAGAGGCCTTGCTGGCCTGCGAGGCCGAAGGCATCGAGGCATGGGTCTCCGCCGATTTCATCCAGACGCTTTTCACCCGCGTGCAGTTCGATCAATTCGCGGGCCAGCCGTTGCTGATCTACCGGACAGCGCCGGGCATTTCGTGGGAGCTCGTCGTCAAGCGCATCATGGATGTCGGTGGATCGTTCTGCGCGCTCGTCTTTGCCTCCGTTCCCATCTTGATCATCGCCTTGCTTGTACGAGCGACATCGCCCGGCCCGGTCATCTTTTGGCAAAATCGTAGTGGACTGCATGGACGCCCCTTTCGCATGTATAAATTCCGCAGCATGGTGACCAACGCCGAGCAGGCCCGCGCGGAATTGGAAAGCATGAACGAAATGTCCGGCCCGGTGTTCAAGGTAAAGAACGATCCGCGCATTACGCCGTTCGGCCAATTCTTGCGCAAGACCAGCCTCGACGAACTGCCCCAACTCTGGAATGTGCTCCGTGGTGAGATGAGTCTCGTCGGGCCACGCCCGCTGCCGCTCTATGAAACGGCCAACTTCACCGACATCAGCCAGCGCCGCCGCATGAGTATGCGACCGGGCTTGACCTGTCTCTGGCAGGTGCGCGGACGCAACTCCATCACCGATTTCAAGGAATGGGTGCGCCTCGACCTCGAGTACATCGATCGTTGGAGCCTCGGGCTCGATATCGAGATTCTTATCCGCACTGTGCCTGTTGTCCTCTTCGGTTGGGGCGCGAAATGAAGTTCGCTAACTGGTGACTTTCCTGCTTTAACATTTCGATGAGTGCCATCGTTGTCATTCCCACCTACAAAGAACGCGAGAATCTCGCGGAGTTGCTCGACTTGATCTGGAAGGGACTGCCCGATCTCACGATCCTGATCGCCGACGATTATTCAGGCGATGGCACGCCGGAGTATCTGAAGAGCAGGCCTGAATTCGGGACGCGCCTTTTCGTTCTGGAGCGCAAAAACAAGGAGGGCCTCGCCCGCGCTTACCTGGCCGGTTTTGATTGGGCCCTGCAGCGGCCCTATCAATACATCCTGCAGATGGACGCCGACCTCTCGCACGATCCGGTCGATCTTCCCAAACTGCTGGAGCAGGCGGAGCAGGGGACCGAACTCGTGCTGGCCAGCCGCTACGTTGAGGGTGTCCGGGTGCTTAATTGGGAGATCAGCCGGCTCCTGCTCAGCCTTGGCGCGTCGTTTTATGTGCGACTGGTGACCCGAATGCCGTTCATGGATCCGACGGGCGGCTTCAAGTGCTATCATGCCGATCTGCTCCGGCTGATTTTGAAGCGGAAAATCCGCTCGCAGGGCTATGCCTTCCAAATCGAGACGCTGTTTTGGGGCTGGATCCTGGGCGGGAAAATCGCCGAGATACCGATCATTTTCGGCCAGCGCAAGAACGGTGCTTCCAAGATGTCGGGTGGCATCGCAATCGAAGCTTCGTGGCAGGTGATCCGTATTGCGATTCTGCACGTTTGGGTGCGCCTCAAGGGACTCGCCGGCAGGAGCGCGGTGGGCAGTCAATCTGCGTCAATTCAGGCTGCGGCATCGCAGTAAACGGTCGCCGGCGCACGGGTCCGCGCCGGCTGCCTTCTGATCGACGAGCTTACTTCTTCTTCGTCATCTCGCCGAGGATCCAGGCGTAGGTCTTATTCAAGCCGCTC